>CAZTIJ010000270.1:0-2959 GCA_964613365.1 uncultured Clostridiaceae bacterium
AATACGGGATGGGGCCGTTCCCCATCTTCCTTGTTCCAGTCCCTGGGATGTACGTCAAATACCGGGTGCAGGCCTTCCGCCTTTCGGTCCCTGGGATGCCGTTCAAATACGGGATGTTCCAACAGTTCCCGCACCGGGGTGTCCCGGTACTTCTCGGTATCGATGATGATGTCTTCTCCCTCTTCCCCGGCTTCATCCATCGGTTCCCCGGTAGCGTCCCCGGTTTCTTGGGATTCTTCCTGCCGTTCAATCTCTTGAATCAGCTGAAACTTTCCTAAAGTGATGCCGGCGACCCGGGCATTTTCATAGTTTTCTTCATCCACCAAAAGCATGTTGATTTCCACATTCATATTTTTCTCTGCAAAATAGGTCTCCATCTGTCGGGTAACCCGTTCCACAAAGTCCTCCGATGCTTCGTTGTCTTCCATCAAATCCGCATAGGAAAGCATGACCTGGGCGGTTTCACTGTTTAAGTGGCCCTGGGCTTCCAGCCCTTCCAGAAGCTCCCCTAAAAACACTTCCAGGCCTTCTCCTTCCAAGCTTTCCAGTTCCAGGTCTTTTGCCTCTTGATTCATGGCATGGACCCGTAACACCTCTTCTCCTTCCCCGACTTCGATTTGTATGCCCGGGTTCACGTCAAAGCCCAACAAATACTGGGCTTCTGGATCTCCACCGGTCATTGCAAACATCGACAGGACTACAATCAGTATCATGGCCGCTGCCATGGCCATGGGTTTTACCTGCTTGATTTTCTTCATATAATTCTCCCCTTTGCTGTTGGCCTTCGGGATGTCCAGGACTTGGCTGTCGGCAAAAATAATTTCCTCTCCCGCATCCACCCCGATTTTTTTCCGAAGTCTGATAAACTTTTGCTCCTCGGTCACAACCAGTAAATGTTCTTCCTTGACCTCCATTACATAACCCTTTTTCACTTTTTCTCCCACCCTTCGATTCTCCTAATCTGTTAGGTCTAAGTACTTCTTTAATACTTCCAAATCACTGTCCAAAATGAAAAATACCGCCACGATGAAATTCCTTGACCGCTGCAATACCCGCCGGGAAGCCCCGGCTTTTTCCTTCAGTTCCCGGGCAGGCAGCTTTTGGGTTTGTAAAAAACGCCGCCGCAACCCTTCGTCCTGATATAGTACCCTGGCAATCTCAATGGCTTTCTCCCTGGTTTTTTCATGCCTCGGCGCAGTGTCAATCAAAGTCTCCAAATCAAATCCGAAGGCTTCGATACGGCCTTTAAAGGCTTCAATCTCCAACTGATCCTCCAGGCGCTTTTCGAACCCGGGGCTTTCAATAACCTGAAGCTCCTCTTCTCCCTCGACCTCCCGGGCCTCCCGCTTGTTTCTTTTTCGCAGTTCATCGATTAAACGGCTTTTGATCACCATGGCGGCATAGGTCAGAAACTTCCCCTTGTGGTCATCGTATCGATCCATGGCTTCATTGAAGGCCAGCAGTCCCGTGGTGAAGTACTCATGGTCCTCGGCGACATACTCGTTCAGCACCTTGGACAGCACGGATTTGATAAAGGGATGATACTCCTGCAAAACCCGATTCCTAAGCTCCGAATTTCCCTGTTGAATTTCTACAATTAATGACTCTAAACCCTTGTTCGGTTCCACGAATTGTCTCACCACGCCTTCTTGTAATATATTTTACGAAAGGGTCCTTGAATTTTGGTACCCTCCTGATTTTTCCGATTTGTTTTTTGCCCTCTCTCCTATTATACTATACTTAAGGAATATAAAGAATAATCCCTAAGGGAGGATTGGAAATGGCCTACGATTCAAAAATTCAAAGCGAGCAGGTGGATGAACTCTTCACGGCGGTACTGAGCCTTCAAAATCGGGAGGAGTGCTACCGCTTCTTCGAAGACCTTTGTACCTACAAGGAAATTCAGTCCTTGGCCCAACGGCTGCAGGTGGCAAAAATGCTAAAGGATGAAAGAACCTACGGGGAAATCGAAGAAAAGACCCGGGCCAGCACCACCACCATCAGCCGGATCAATAAGTTTTTGCAGTACGGCTCCGAAGGTTACAATCTGATACTGGACCGCTTGATGGAGGCGGAGGAAACCGAGGCGGCCCAAAAAGAAACGGCACCGGACACCGCCGAGTAATCCCTATAACCCCGGTAACGATCCACAATCCACGAAGCAAAGAACAAACCCCGCTCTTCATTGGGGGTTTGTTCTTTGCTTTTTTTGCAGTCTCCTTTTTTTATTTGAAACTTTTTTTATCAAAACTTTGGATAACACTCCCTATCCAAACCCTACCTCCCTTCAAATTCCAACGTTTCATTCGGTTGAATTCATTTTTCTCCGGCGGTTGACTTTTTGTCCCAAGGGGTGTACAATCACTTTATTGCTTTAGTGCTTTACTAGGATAAAGCAATAAAGCGTTTAGCTTGTTAAAGGAGGTTCATCCATTGGAATATTTCAAATCCCAAGTCCCCCGAGGGGCCAAGTACGAATACTACACATCCTTCGAACCGAAGGAGATCATCAGCGGACAACTGAAAAAGCTCTTTCACCAATACGGTTACCGGCAGATCGCCGTTCCCACCTTTGAATACTTTGATCTGTTCAAAGCATCCAAAGGACCCTTAGAGCCTTCGGCGATGCTGAAGTTCATCGACTCCGCGGGGGACGTATTGGTCCTTCGCCCCGACTGCACCCTGCCCATTGCCAAAATGGTGGCCAATAGCAAGGAGGATCCGAAACAGCTTCGCCTGTCCTATATCTCCAATGTATTTCGGGGCACCGACCTTCAGGAATCCTCCGCCACGGAGTTTACCCAGGGAGGCATCGAATATTTCGGCGACGGCACCCCCGTGGGAGAGGCGGAAGTGATTCTGATTGCCATTAAAGCCCTACTGGAGCTGGGTTTTCATGAGTTTCAACTGGACCTTTCCAATATCCATTTTTTTAAAAACCTGCTGGCCCGGGTGGATT
>CAZTIJ010000271.1:0-2951 GCA_964613365.1 uncultured Clostridiaceae bacterium
AAGAGCTACAAGATTCTTTCCAAATCGGATTGAATCTTGTAGCTGTTTTCTATATAATATACTATATGTAGTACTTGAATCGAGAAATTTCTAGGAGGGGTATGAATGACTTTGTCAAAAGTACAAAAACGAAATGGAGAAATTGTGAATTATGATTCCACAAAAATAACGAAAGCAATTTTTGCCGCAGCACAATCCGTAGGAGGGAAAAACCAGGGCAGAGCCGATGACTTGACTCAAAAAGTAGAGGCTGTCTTAAGGGAAACTTACCGAGGAAACATTCCTGCTGTGGAGGACATTCAAGATGTGGTAGAGAAAATTCTCATTGAAGAAGGTCATGCAAAGACAGCAAAAGCTTATATAATATATCGAAAACGCCATGAAGAAATTCGCGAAGTGAAAAACCTCTTTATGGATGCAGAGGAGATGATCGAGGACTATGTAAATCTTGACGATTGGCGGGTCAATGAGAACGCTAATATGAGTTTTTCCCTACAGGGATTGAATAATCATATTGTGGAGAACATTACAAAGAAATATTGGTTAAATAAAATTTATGATAAAAATTTACGGGATTCTCATATTAAGGGGGATTTACATATCCACGACTTAGGTCTTTTAGCGCCCTACTGCTGTGGTTGGGATTTGGAAGCATTTTTGGAGCAGGGATTTAAAGGAGCCCAGGGGAAAGTGGAGTCCCGGCCACCAAAACATTTTGAATCTGCATTAGGTCAACTTGTTAACCTTTTGTATACTCTCCAGGGGGAAGCTGCCGGTGCTCAAGCGGTATCCAGTATTGATACCTACTTAGCCCCCTTTATCTACTATGACGGTTTGGACTATAGTCAAGTGAAAAAGTCCTTACAGCGTTTTGTATTCAATCTAAACGTACCGACCCGGGTTGGGTTTCAAACTCCATTTACGAACGTAACCCTAGATATTGCGCCTCATCCATTATTGGTAAAACAACCGGTAAAAATAGCGGGAGTACTGAAAGATAAAAACTATGGTGAGTTTCAAAAGGAAATGGATATGTTCAACCAAGCCTTTTGTGAAGTAATGATGGAAGGGGACGGAGCGGGAAGGGCGTTTAGCTTTCCCATTCCTACGATCAATATTACGAAAGACTTCCCTTGGGATTCTCCCGTGGTTAATAGCATTATGGAGATGACACGGAAATTCGGAACTCCATATTTCGCCAATTTTTTGAGCTCTGATCTTGCGCCGGAGGATGTAAGAAGTATGTGTTGTCGATTGAGACTGGATAATCGAGAGCTAAGAAAAAGAGGAGGGGGACTTTTTGGAGCCAATCCCCTAACAGGATCCATCAATGTGGTAACCTTAAACATGGCTCGAATCGGTTATCTAGCCACAAGTGAAGAGGAATTCAAAAAGGAAGTCCGATTGTTGATGGAAAAATCCCGGAAGATTTGTGATGCAAAGCGGGCAATGCTGGAAAAGTACATGGAAGCCGGGTTGTATCCCTACTCGAAATTCTACTTGAAAGGGGTTAAAGACACCACCGGAGAGTACTTTAAAAATCATTTCTCCACTATCGGTCTGAATGGAATGAATGAAGCTTGTATTAATCTTTTAGGTAAAGATATTACTACTGAAGAGGGTAATCAATTCGCCGTGGAAATCATGGAGTTTATGAATAAAGTGATTCAAATTTTCCAGGAAGAGACTGGGAGTTTGTGGAATTTAGAAGCTTCTCCAGCGGAGGGGGCCGCTTATCGTTTCGCAAGACTGGATAAAAAAATGTATGGTAAAATTTTTACCCAGGGCGATGAAGAGCCTTATTATACCAACTCAACACAACTACCTGTGGGACATACCAAAGACTTTTTTGAAGCCCTGGAGCTTCAGGAAAATTTACAATCGTTGTATACCGGCGGAACCGTATTTCATGGTTTTCTAGGGGAGGAAGTGGGAGATGTGGAAACCTGTAAAAGCTTAATTAAAACGGCTATGGAAAAAAGCAGTGTTCCCTATATTACCATTACACCCACCTTCTCAATCTGCCCGGAGCATGGTTATATTAAGGGGGAGCATTTTCAATGTCCAACCTGCAATAGAACAAGTGAAGTTTGGACAAGGGTAGTAGGTTTCCATCGTCCTGTCCAAGCTTGGAATAAAGGAAAAAAAGAAGAGTATAAAGATCGAGAAACCTTCTCCGATGAGCTCAGCCTAAGCAATCTAATCAGACCGGCTAATTAGGTGATATCATGGATATACTCGGTTATCATAAACTGTCCTTATTAGATTATCCTGCAAAGCCCTGTTCCGTTGTTTTCACCGGAGATTGCAATTTTCGATGCCCTTATTGTCATAATAAAAATATGGTTAACCGACAAGGGGATTCCATTGATGAAGAGTCTTTAGAAAGAGCTCTTTTGAACCGAAAAAAATATGTTCAAAATCTCTGCATATCCGGAGGGGAGCCTACCCTCCAAAGAGATTTAGTGGCCTTTATAAAAAAATATAAAGGCCACGGTTTTAACATTAAATTGGATACCAACGGTACAAATCCTGAAGTGCTAAAAGAACTGCTTGAGAAAAAACTGCTGGATTATGTGGCCATGGATCTGAAAACGGATATTCATCATTATCAACAAATTACGGGAACTGGGAATTTTGAAGGGGAAGTCATGAGATCGATCGAACTTCTGAAAAATTCCCCTGTTAACTATGAGTTTCGAACCACTTTTGTCAAAGGCCTTATGACCCCGGAATCCATTGAAGGATTAAAACAGATGGTGGATGGTTGTCAGCGTTATGTGCTACAAAGAGGGCGGTTAGATAATAATGTATTACTTCCAGATGAGAAAATGACGTCGTACACTAATGATGAGATGGAAGGTTTAAAAGAAGAATTTCGGCCTTTTGTCAAAACCATTCAGCTTAATCCATAGCTAAAAATTATAAATTAAAAGCAACTGAATAATTCT
>CAZTIJ010000272.1:0-2948 GCA_964613365.1 uncultured Clostridiaceae bacterium
TGACGGTAACATCCGGTTTAACGGGAAAGCGGATCAATCGTTTTACCCATCTTCACCAAAGTACGGAGGAATTGATACAAAAAGTGAAGATGCTTCGCCTGCTCGGTCAAAAAACCGGAGCCTGCTTTCAACGCTGTGTCGGGATGGATGCCTTTAACGCGGTGTACTCCACCACCTATGAAACCGATGAAGCCTACGGTACCAATTACCATCAACGGTTCATTGACTTCTTAACATATGTACAGGAGGAGGACCTTACCGTAGACGGTGCCATGACCGACCCTAAGGGGGACCGAGGATGTTCGCCCTCTTTACAGGAGGATCCGGATATGTTTCTTCGGATTGTGGAAACCCGAGAGGACGGAATCGTTGTACGGGGGGCGAAAGCCCATCAAACGGGGATTGTGAATTCCCACGAAGTGCTGGTAATGCCCACAATTGCCATGCGGGAAGATGACAAGGACTATGCGGTGTCCTTTGCTGTGCCGACGGACAGTCCGGGGATCAAGATCATTTACGGGCGCCAGTCCTGTGATACCCGAAAGCTGGAACAGGGTGAAATGGATCGCGGGAATTTTAAGTACGGAGGTCACGAAGCCTTAGTGGTGTTTGACGATGTGTTTGTTCCCAGGGAAAGGATTTTCCTCTGCGGAGAGTTTGATCACTCCGGAACCTTGGTGGAACGATTTGCCGGATATCATCGTCAAAGTTATGGCGGCTGCAAGGTAGGGGTGGGGGATGTGCTGA
This sequence comes from uncultured Clostridiaceae bacterium, assembly GCA_964613365.1. Classification (GTDB taxonomy): domain Bacteria; phylum Bacillota; class Clostridia; order Peptostreptococcales; family T1SED10-28; genus Isachenkonia. The sequence continues at coordinate 748 of CAZTIJ010000272.1, forward strand.
TCGGAGCCACGGCCCTGATTTCCGATTATAACGGTGCGGCAAAAGCCTCCCATGTAAAGGATAAAATTATTGAAATGGTCCACTTAAATGAAACCCTATATGCCTGCGGCATTGCCTGTTCATCCCAGGGCGGCCCGACAAAAGCGGGGAATTTTCAAATTGATATGCTTTTGGCCAATGTATGCAAACAAAACGTCACAAGAATGCCCTATGAAATTGCCAGACTGGCCGAGGACTTGGCGGGAGGAAACTTCGTCACCATGCCCTCGGAGATGGATCTGAAAAGTCCCGAAATCGGGCACTACGTGGAAAAATACTACAAAGGGGCCAAGGGTACCAGCACCGAGGACCGTTGGAAAGTAAACCGGTTAATCGAAAACATGACCCTGGGCACCGCTGCTGTGGGTTACCGTACGGAATCCATGCACGGGGCAGGTTCCCCCCAGGCCCAACGAATCATGATCAGCAGACAATCCAACATCGCCGCCAAGAAAGATCTGGCAAAAGATATCTTGGATATCGATTAACCAAGATTGTGGGATCCTCTGAGCCGAGAGAAGTAACGGGGAGATGGAAAAATAAAGTCAACAGAATAAGGAGCCACTCCTTCAGGAACCAAGATCCATTCTGAAGGGTGGTTCCTTTTTATTATTTCGGAAGTTCCGCCTTCGGACGGAGGTTCAATCCGTCTCCATGCTCTTATGCTTTGATCGGAAGTTCTCTATACTAAATATAGGCAACGGTAAAGCTTTAAAGACGTTTACCGACAACAGGGAATAAAAGGGGTTTTCGGAAACAAATTATAACATTCTTCGTCTAATAGTTAACGGTGTAGGGTGAAGGAGAAGTATGGGAAAGTGAATAAGGGAAAAGTTTTTGTCGGAAAAAAGAGTATGAAGCCGAGAGAAAGGGGCGAGGTGAATATGAGGAAATGGGTAATCATTATGGGTATACTAGGCTTAACGGGAATGGTACTGAGCGGATGCGCCTCCATGAGTGCTAGTAAAGCCTTGGAGTTGGACGAGGCGGAAAAAGCGGCGATAAAGTTGATTGAAGAAAAGGGCTATACCGTGGCGGCCCTGGGGGGAAAAAGCGAAGCCTATGTTTTGGATCGGGATCGTCTGGCCCATCCGAATTATAGCTTGATTTGGGGGATTCAGGATCTGAATGCAGAGGAGTATATTGGAAAATCCGTGGAAACCTATGAGTTTCTTGTGGAGGATCATCCCTTGCTGCGGGAGTTGGATGACAAAGCTTCTCGGATCAAGTTATGGGTCCTGTCTGTTGAAGGAGAAATTATCGGCGGATATACTTTTCCCGATTACCACGAACTCCATTTCGGGGGCGTATACTCCCTAGAGGGGGAGACCTTGGAAGAGGTAACGGAAATGAGGTTTCAAGCCTGGAGAAAAGGCTGGGAAGAAAAATATCAACCTTCCAAGCAGTGAAAAAAAGCAAACTTTCGGTACACTATAGATATGAAAGACGGGAGTATGGGATACGGAGCAAAACAATACGGATACGACGGCTGGGGCATTGCGGGACTCGTCGCTCACAAAAATTGGGTGAATCTTCATTTCATGAGAGGGGTGGCGCTTGAGGAGGAATTCGGATCCGGTCCACTGGAAGGAAAGGGAAAGCAGCTACGGCATCTGAAGTTTAAGTCCTTGGAGGACGTAGGAAAAAAGGAGAAAATCCTTCGAGAACTGCTGAAACTTGCGAGTACATCATCCTAGTCCCATAGCGTGAATAATCAGATGGGTAAGGCGGCTAATACTGGAAATAAGTATTATCGATTTACATCTCCATGCTATCACCGGATAGTAATCTATCCGGTGATTTTTTTGCGTTTTATTTTCGACGGGAAAACAAAAACTTGACTTATAATAAACAAAACAGTATTATGTTTATATATAAATAGACTTGTTCGAAATTCGTTTTCATCATTTGGTTAAAAGGAGGATAACGATGGAAAATATTAATGAAGCTTTTTGGAAGGCATCTCCGGAGGATATGCAGCGGGGATACATTTATCGACAGGAGGAAGAGGATTATCGGTGTTTGATCTGTGGTGAGAGCTTTCAAGACGGAAAGATTTATCAGAGAAAGGGTGAGTTTTTGGATGCGAAACTGACGGCAAAGGACCATATTGTCGAAAAACATCAGTCGGTTTTTCATTATCTGTTGAATTTAAGCAAGCG
>CAZTIJ010000273.1:0-2925 GCA_964613365.1 uncultured Clostridiaceae bacterium
GTGACAAAGCCGAGAACATTTACCGGGATATTCAACACCGTATCGAAAGTGATGCCTTAGGTGAGGTTCTATATCATATATATCTGATGAACAATTGGGATCGTAAATGGTAAATAAAAGGAGAAGGGAAGGGTTTGTTTTCCCCTTCTCTTCATTTTTATCAAAAAGGGTGGAAGGTCCTCCGCCGAAAGACCGATAAGCACTCTGGCTTTCGATGGAGGGAAAAAGGTTCTTCAGGGGGTTCTTTTTTTTTGAACATTCATTAAACTAAGAATAACAAATTAAGAATCCTAAAGGAGGCAGGACTATGGAGAGAACAGAAGGGGATAACAGGAAAGAAAAACCTTTTAGTAAAGAATTATTGGGGATGATCAAAGATTTACCCTATAAGGGCCTATTGTTTTGGGTATTGGTGGCAACCGTATTATTATCGGTGATACAAATTATTATTGCGGACTATTTACGGGTTTTAATGGATGCCCTGGTGGGGGGGAATGATTTTAATATTTCCATGCTGGCAGTGATGATCATAATTTTCACCCTGGATTTGGTATTGATATACTTTCGAACCTTGGCCTCGGAGAAGTACTCGGAAAAGAATATAAAATACCTTCGGAAAAAATCCACGGAAAAGTTGATGGATACCTCCGTAGAAGAAGTGGAAAAGTCTCACTCCGGGGACTTTGTTTCCAAACTGACCAATGATTTAAACAAAATACAAACCTTTACCAAAGAACGGGTGCATAATTTTATATTCGTACCTCTGACAGCGGTGTTATCCTTAGCCTATTTACTTTATCTAAACTGGATGCTTACCTTGATTGCCGTGGTCATGATCCCGGTTATACTGGTGGTGTCCAACATCATCGGTAAGCCCATCGGTAAAAAGACCAAAGAATACAGCGAAGTCATGGGCAGAATCAATACCATGAATACCGAATACATTAAAGGGATTGAAGTAATCAAAGCCTTTAATTTGAAGAATCGGTTAATGAATAAGTACCTGCCGGAAGTGGAAAGCAGTGTGGAAAAGGACACGGCGGTGGCAAGGAGCAAAGCTTTTATCAACTCCTTATCAGGGATCGTATCCATTCTGCCTTTTTTTATAACCTTCGGATTCGGTGCTTATTTCATCAGCATCGGCGACCTTACCTTGGGAGGGCTGATTGCCTTTACCAATTTATTAAACTATTTATCCTTCCCTTTATCCCAAATTCCTATGCTGATTGGAAATGGTAAAGGAGATTTGGCGGCTTACCGGCGAGTGAAAAGCGTAATTCAATTAAAGGAGGAACGCACCGAAGGAAAGAAGGCTCCGAAAGACTTAGGTGAGCCCTGGGGAAAAGAACCGGTTATATCCATTCAAAACCTCACCTTTACCTATCCCGGTGCCCGGGAACCGTCGCTGAAAAACATTAGTCTAACCATTGAAGAAAACCGAAAGATCGCTCTGGTAGGGGAGAGCGGTAGCGGAAAGACAACCTTGGGGAAACTACTGCTCGGCTTTTACCCCGTAGAGGCGGGTACCCTTAGAATCGGAGGCTGGGACCTGGGGGAATGGGATCTGAAAGCCCTTCGTGAAAACATCGCTTTTGTCCCCCAGGAGGTATATCTGTTTCCCGGAAACGTGGCGGAAAATATACGTCACGGAAGGCCTAAAGCCGGGGAAAAGGATTTGGTTTATGCTGCAGAGAAGGCTTATGCCAAAGGATTTATCGATAATCTGGACCGGGGTTATCAGACACCGGTAGGGGAGTTGGGGGATCGGGTATCCGGTGGACAAAAACAACGGATTTCCCTGGCCCGAGCCTTCCTAAAAGACAGCAGCATTGTACTGTTGGATGAGGCCACCTCCGCTTTGGATAACGAATCGGAAAGTCTGATTCAAAAAGCACTGGAGAAAGAATTAAGGGAAAAAACCGCTATTATTATTGCCCATCGTCTATCCACCATCAGAGACGCCGATGAAATTGTGGTTTTAAAAGAGGGAGAAATCCTGGGAAAGGGCACTCATGTAGAGCTGATTAAGAATAATCGGTATTACAGAAGTCTATACCAAAGACAGATGGAAAACGGAACAAGGGAGGCGATGTAATGAAAGAGCAGGTCTTGCGGATTTTTGATAACAAAAAAGGGAAAGTGATAACCTTCCTTCTCCCCTTCATCCTTTTAGGTATCGGCAATGCCTTGGTGAATCTGACCCTGGCTACTTTGTTGATGTACGTATTTGATTACGCTGCCGAAGGGGAGTACAGTCTGATTTATCGTGTGGTGATCATCTCTGGGGTTACAGTGGTGCTACTGTTTATAACCACACCTATCTTTGCCTATTTCGGGCGAAAAAACATTGCGGTGGTGATGGGAAAGCTTCGCCGAGAAACCTTTTCCAAGTCCATGGATCTTCCCTATACCTACCATAAAATGAGACATTCCGGGGACACCATCTCCCGATTGACCAACGACTTAACCGAGGTGGAGACCTTTTTAAAAGAGGGCTTTTTAAACTTTGCCAACCTGTTGATTCTAGGCACTGCCGCCGTGGTCTATATGTTCGTGCTGGAATACCGACTGGCTGTTGTTTTTTTGATCTTCACCCTGGTAATCTTTAAACTAAATCGGGGATCGGCAAAAAAAATGAAAATTCTCAGCGATGAAGTGCAAGAGAAAAAATCCCTGTTCACTCAAAACCTGACAGACATCTTCCAAGGTTTTCAGGTGATGAAATCCTATAACCTGGAGAATATATTGAAGGGAAAAATGGAAGAGGTAAACGAAGGGGTCTACCAGAAAGCCTATCAACGAAGCCATCAGCAGGCGAAGCTACGGATTCTTACAAACCTGGCCTTTACCAGTAGTTTTTTGTTCATCATCCTATTTGGAGTCTTTTTTATCTCTCTGGGATGGATGAGTATCGGAGTGGTTGTG
>CAZTIJ010000274.1:0-2923 GCA_964613365.1 uncultured Clostridiaceae bacterium
TTTAATGTTTATGGGGTATAAATGATTTAGTTTTTCTAAAATTTTCTCTTCCATAAAGGACCTTCCTTTCAACTTCAAACTTCCCGAGAGATCTTTTTACGATACATTCTTCGCATACCGGCGTTTTCAAAGCCCAGATTGTTGTAATACTCAAACATCCCGCCATAACAGTAGGTGGCTCCAAAAGCTCGGGTCTTTTCCATGGCTTTCATCAACAGGGCTTTTCCCAGTCCCAGTTTCCGGTATTTCGGAACCGTGGCCAACGGCTCTAAGTAAGCGTATTTCTGCTCTTCATTCACCCAAATCCCGGCATAGCTGGCATAACTACCATCGGGAGCCTTTACAACCATAGAAAGATCCTTACGAAAATGAGGGCCGGACTGCATTAATCTCCGACAGTCTACATCATCGTCGGGCTCATCTCCATGATCAAACCCTTTCCACAAACATTCATGGATTTTTCCGAAATCATTTTCTTCCTCCAGGGATACAATCTCAAACCCTTCGGGAAGCTTCACTTCTTCAAAACCCTGATCATAGTTATAGATAGTAATCCCTTCCTCATGGACTTTCTCGTAGCCCTTCTCCTCCAATAAATCCACCACGTCTTTTTGTTGATCCGTTGTCCACACATCACTGATAGAAACCCCGTCTTTTATCATGGAAAGTTCTTTTTCCCCATAGGCCAACATTTCTTCGTACAAAAACTCGTACCCACTTTTGGCAAACAAAAAAGCATCTCCCAGATCCATTTCATAGGCGGCGACAGCTACCAAATCCCCTTCCTCTTCCCAGATCCCCATGCGGTGAGCTTTGTAGGGATTAAACATGGGATGGGTATGGGCATATTCCCAAAACTCCGGTAAAAGATAGCCATTATGATCCTTCCTTTGGTATTCTTTTTTCAGCAAAGACTCCACCCGTTGAAAGTCCTCCAGCATTCGATAATTTCTCCTAGTAATTTTTCTCATTTTTCCGTCCTCCTATGTGATCCTATTTCTCTTTTTTTCGGTTTTGGTTATCTTTCTACCTTCATCGGTTCAATCCCTTACCTCCTCTAGCTGCTCCTCATAAGTTTTGTAATTCGTTATTCTGGCAAAAAATATGCCCTGTTCAGCGATACAGCGATACATTTCATCAGTGGCAGAAACAACTTATAAAGGACCTACCTTTCTTTAAGGGATCTAACCCTCGTTTCTCACCCTGTCTATATTTAGTATAGATAACTTTCTGCCAATAGATAAGGGCATAAGGACGGAATGCACCTCCGTCTTAAGACCGAGCGCTCTAATAAAAAAACAACCCTCCGTGCCCTCACGGGGGAGACGGTTTGTTTGTGAGTTTCTCTCAAAGGATGATCACCTTTCATTGGTTCATCCAGTAGCTGGATTCAATTCACTCCGTCCCTCTGTGAGGCTCAAGACTGATCTCCACCGCTTTTCGAGCATGGATGGTTGTGGTATCAAACACTGTTATTTCCGTGTCCCGATGCTTTATTAACAGAGGAATTTCGGTGCAACCTAAAATTATGCCCTCTGCTCCTTCATTTTTAAGGTTTGAAATAATTCTTTGAAATTGTTGTCGGGACCCTTCCTTGATGATCCCGGAGATTAATTCTTTAAAGATTATTCGGTGAATGATTTCCCGATCCTCTTTATTCGGGATTAACACGTCAATACCATGTTTTTCTTTTAACCTTTTTTTATAAAAATCCTCTTCCATAGTAAAGCGAGTCCCTATGAGGCCTACGGTGCCCATTTTTTTCTTTTTTATTTCCTCCGCAGTGGCATCGGCGATGTGTAATAGGGGAATTTTTATACGCTTTTGAATCTCATCGGCCATCTTATGCATGGTATTTGTGCAAATAACGATGAAGTCGGCACCGGCATTTTCCAGTTTCACAGCGATGTCCACCATTTTTTCCGTTAACAGTTCCCACTGACCTTCGTGCTGAAGCTTTTCAAACTCACCGAAATCCACGGAGTACATAATACTTTTGCAGGAATGGGGTTCCCCTAATTTTTTCTTAACCGTTTCGTTGGCGATGCGGTAATACTCCAGGGACGATTCCCAGCTCATGCCGCCGATAAAACCAATGGTCTTCATTCGAATCCCTCCTATGTTTTCTTTTTTCCTGCTTATTACAGTCGTTATCGTTAAAAAAGAACCTTCTCCTAAAAAAGATAAGGTCCTTTCCAATGAATCAGTTTCCTCTTTTCGTCAAGGTGAAGTGTCCCGGAAGATAGTTTTCAACTTCAAAGATCACCATATCTTCCTTAAAGCGCTCAATCTGATCTTCCGTATCGCCTCCCGGCTGGTCTACGAATGTGTACACCACTTTTTTACCACGGCCCTTCGCTTCATCCTCGCCCATTTCCAGGATTTCCACGGATCTTCCTTCCCCGGGAACAAGAACGTAATACTGAGTTTCTCCCCAGGACATCGATGCACTTTGCTCATCCCGCTCCTCGGCAATCATCCGTTCAAACATGTCATCAATGGCCTCCTGTACCCGTTCGGGCACTTCCTCGTAACTTCGGATCGAAACCCTAAGTCCGGCATTTTCCGATTCCCCGGTACAGCTTACAACCAATAATCCCGCCGAAAGCAATACCAGAATTGCAGTCATTCTCATCATTCCTGTTTTACCCATGGTTTGTTTTCCCCCTCAGTTTTACAGACCCTTCGAAAAAGTCAACCCCCTTCGTCTGCCCGTCCATAATAAATAACTTCTATATTGTGCTCCGGAAATCCTCTATTTTTTGGAAATTAATTTCTACAGATCCCTAACTTTTTCTCGGTTTCTTTTGTACTTACAAACTCAGGGCGAAAAGCCCACGGTTTCAATCCTGGGATGAAAGCCCATTATTTTTAAATCAGTGTTGCAGTATAAACAGAAAACATATAAAATAGAATTATGAAA
>CAZTIJ010000275.1:0-266 GCA_964613365.1 uncultured Clostridiaceae bacterium
TCTTATTTTATAAAAAGAGGGGAGGGCGAAGGACCGGATAAATTCCTTCGAATGCAGCGGTTTATAGCCTTTATCGAAGCAATCCCCACTCCCACAGAATTGGAGGCCGAGTGGCTGGAACAATCGCTAATTGAGCGCCATCAGCCTCAGTATAATCAGCAGATGAAAAGCAATGCCCGCTACGGTTTCTTGATGCCGGAAGCGGGAATAGCCACTTGGCAGTGGCGGGTAGTCCCCCTTGGAAAACACAGGGTCCGTTTACAGGG
>CAZTIJ010000275.1:276-2862 GCA_964613365.1 uncultured Clostridiaceae bacterium
GATTTATTGATCGGCCCCTTTCGAAACCCTAAGATCGTCAAGGAGCGCCTGAAAATACTTAATAACTTTAAGTGGCTCGAAGACTGGTTTTATCAACCGTTACCCATCATCTATTCGAAAGGAGAGATAACAAAAATAATATCTTGGATCAAAGAAAGGTTTGACAATAAGACAAAATACTATCAATGGATTCAAAAATTGAGGCAGGAAAGGGACCTCGCCGCTAAAAACCTGGAATTTGAAAAAGCCGGGCGTTTCCAGGAAGTCATTGAGTCTATAGCGCCTGTAGGCAATGTTATTAAAAGAAAACAGCTGCTTTATCAAGGAGACCCGCCCTTTATGATTGATCGGAAAAATAAATGCCACTGTGGTTATTTTTTAAAGAACGGTGTGTTGTTTCGAAAATGCTGGAAATCAAATCCCAAAGAATCCGACGGAGAGCTAAAAGAATTTATACTTTGGATAGACAATAGCAAGGGTTCCATAGAGGAAGACCGAGGATACCAACAATGGAGACTGAGGAACTTGGATCAGGAGATGATTCTTTACCGTGCCTTTGTAAAACAAGAAGGACAAATTATCGGCTGTGGCATCAAAGCAAATGGCTACTAGATCAGAAAGTACACCGTCCTGTATTATATTTGAAAATCAAAAATGTTTAATTGGATGGTACAAAAATCTTTATGAATGAAATTTCCATTATTCATGAAAGAAATTTCCCGAAAACAAAGGGTTTCAGTGGTTCCATCTAGAATCAATTACCTATCTGCAGGGAAACGAAAGGAACCATCGATATTATTTCAGTACAGATCTTCACCTAAAGAGTGAAGTTTGAGCTCGTAAATTAGACGGCCAATGATTTCATTGTAATTAATCAAGGATATTTTGTTGATGCAAGGATCTAAAATAGAGCAAAGGAAAAGACAAAAATTAGATTAGACAGGAGGCAATTATGCGAATAATTATTTCACCGGCGAAGAAAATGGCACCGGATACGGATTCTTTAGAACACAGGAACTTACCAAGTTTCTTAGAGGAAACGGGTAAGCTATTACAATATTTAAGAAGTCTTAGTTATGAAGAATTAAAAAAGTTTTGGAAATGTAGCGATAAAATAGCAAAGGAGAATTATAATCGGATAGAAAATATGAATCTTACCCGCCGACTAACCCCTGCAATCCTTGCTTATGAAGGGATTCAATATCAATATATGGCCCCGGGGGTATTCGACAATGAAGAATTGGAATACCTTGAAGAGCATCTGCGAATTTTATCGGGTTTTTACGGGATCCTACGACCCTTTGACGGTGTGGTGCCCTACCGGCTGGAGATGGCCTCGATATTAAAAGACTTCGAAACTACAACCCTCTATGAATATTGGGGAGGGAAGTTGGCAAAATCGCTGTTTTCGGAAAGTGATTGTATCGTAAACTTGGCATCCAAGGAATATAGTAAAAGCATTACCCCTTATATGAACGACTCTGTCCGCATGGTCACCTGTGTTTTCGGAGAGTGGGAAAAGAACAAAGTCATAGAAAAAGCAGCTCGGGTAAAAATGGCCAGGGGAGAAATGGTCCGTTTTATGGCAGAGGAGAAAGTCGAAGACGTGGAGGCAATAAAAAACTTCCGGTATCTTGATTACAGGTTTGCTAAGAATTTATCCGACGAGGAGACGTATATCTTTATTCAGAAATCTTCCTTAAAAGAAGATGACTTTTAAGTGCATTCATAGGACGCTGTTTGTATAGGGACAAGACTGGGTAGGGATAATGGGAAGGGAAAGACGAACCCAAAATATTTTGAACATTCAATTATCCGTGGTGGTAGATTTAATGATAGCAGAGGGGTTTAAAATATGTTCTCTATGATGAAGTAGGCCGAAACAAGTCATTGATGCAGAGATGAGAGAGGAGGAGGATCATGAAGCTGACATTGGAAAAAGTATGGGTGGACGATTTGATTTTCGGTGACTTTAGCGGGATCGATGGCACCACATTAACCGTGAATAAAGAGGAGATCATCGACAGAATTAAAGAGGATAAGCGAATTGCAAGGGTCCACATCGATATTGTAAAGCCCGGGGAGTCCGTTCGTTTATTTTCCGTCCGGGATGTTATTGAGCCCAGGGTCAAGGTGGCAGGTGCCGGAGAGTTGTTTCCCGGTATGGTGGGTAGTACGAATCCTGTGGGGGAGGGGATTACGAAAGTATTTAAAGGCTCGGCGGTGGTAACCGTCGGGAAGATGGCTGGAGTTAAGGAAGGGATTATTGACATGGTAGGGCCGGGAGCGGCGTACACACCTTTTTCTAAAACGAATAACCTTGTACTGGACTGTGACCCGATTCCCGGTCTGGATAGTGAACAATATGAAGAGGCTCTACGACTGGCAGGTTTGAAAATCGCCCGGCATATTGGTGAAAAATGTGAAACGGCAACTGCCCAGGAAAAAACAATCTATGAAACCCTACCCATTGAAAAACAAAAAGGAATGTACCCGCACCTACCAAAGGTAGGATACGTTTATATGCTTCAAAGTCAGGGGCTTCGACACGATACCTATGTTTATGGTGTGGATGCCAAAAATATA
>CAZTIJ010000276.1:0-2857 GCA_964613365.1 uncultured Clostridiaceae bacterium
TTCTTCCTTTTTCATTCAATATTTTTTTTTGCCAGGCTTGAACTTGATCGATAACTTTCGATGCGGTCTTATGATCATAGGGCTTCATTAAAAAAAGCCCTTCACGATACTTAGTAATTCCCACGGGAACTATAGCCGTACTTTGTATATGTTCTAGTTCCTTTAAGTCTTTAATGGTTTGATCCAAACTCTCACCATCATTGACACCGGGGCACAATACAATTTGACAGTTCATCTTAATCTGATGATTGTTAAAATCCTTCATGATTTTTAGAATATTTCCTGCCTTTTTATTGTTTAGCATCCTCACCCGAAGCGCAGGATCCGTGGTATGAACCGAAAGATTGACAGGACTGATTCGATAATCGATAATCCTTTGTATCTCTTCTTCATTCATATTCGTAAGGGTGATGTAATTTCCTTGTAAAAAGGATAATCTGGAATCGTCATCTTTAAAATAAAGGGTGTTACGCATATTTTCAGGCAATTGATCAATAAAACAAAATATGCATTGATTTTGACAGTTTTTAGATTGATCAATGATGGGATTCTCAAATTCCAAACCTAAATCTTCATCATACTCTTTTTCAATTTCAAAAGTCCAAATTTCTCCGTTGCTTTTTTGGATATCCATTTCTAGATATTCGTCGGAGATATAATAACGGTACTCTATGATATCCTTAATAGGTTGCCCATTAATGTTTAGTAAAATATCCCCGACTTCTATATCCAGTTCGCACCCTATACTATCCGGGGTCACCTTGCTTATTCGATTAATCACTTCATGTTCCAATCCTAGCACCTTCTTATAATATTTTTAAAACATAAATATAATTCTTTGAAATCCATTTCTATTATACCATAATTTTTATCCTAACCATAACAATCCTTTCTATTATACAGTCTTATAAAAGGACTGTAAACCACGTACAAATTAAATACTCTCAGAAAAAGAAAAACACTAGCTTTTGCTAGTGTCCGGGTCTTTGATTAACTTGTTTAACTCCTCCATGAATGTGCTAATATCTTTGAATTCCCGATAAACCGAGGCAAATCGGACGTAGGCAACTTCATCGGTTTTTTTGAGTTTTTCCATAACCAGTTCCCCAATAAAATTAGTGCTTATTTCTTTTTCCATTGAATTGTATAAAGTTTTTTCTATTTCATCCACGATTTCTTCGATATCCTGTAATGAAACCGGTCGCTTTTCACAGGATCGAATAATACCGTTCATAACTTTACTTCGGTTATAAGCTTCTCGTGCCCCTCCTTTTTTCACAACAATTAAAGGAAGTTCTTCGATCTTTTCATAGGTGGTAAACCGTTTTTTACAATTAGTACACTCACGCCTTCTACGAATTGCCTGTCCTTCATCGGTAGGTCTTGAGTCTACAACTTTCGATTCTTCATGGGAACAAAATGGACAATTCATCCTATATCCTCCTAATTGATGTTATCTATTCCTTCGTAAAAACACCGGAATATCCAAAGAATCCCCTTTTTTCTTCGTCGCCTCCGTCGATTCCTTTTCTTCGTCTTCCCCCTCGTTAAGAGGCCTATTATCAAATCCGGTGGCGATTACAGTGATCCTTAACTCCTCTTCTAAATCTTCATTAATTACGGCCCCAAAAATGATGTTGGCATCTTCATCCGCTGCTTCCGTGACCAGCTCTGCCGCTTCATTAACTTCAAAAAGACCTAGGCCTGCACCGCCGGTAATATTCAGAAGTACGCCCTTTGCTCCTTTTATTGAAGTCTCTAGAAGAGGACTCTGTATCGCCTGCTTAGCAGCTTCCGAAGCTCGATTTTCTCCTATCGCACTACCAATGCCCATATGAGCAAGCCCTTGTTCTAGCATAATCGTTTTAACATCGGCAAAATCCAAATTTACAAGACCGGGCACAGCAATCAAGTCGGATATCCCCTGGACTCCTTGTTTTAATACGTCATCCGCTATTTTAAAAGCATCCAACATGGTGGTCTTCTTTTCAATAACCTGCAATAATCGATCATTGGGAATTGTAACCAAAGTATCTACCTTTTCCCTAAGGTCATCAATACCGGTTTGAGCGTGGGCCATTCGCTTTTTGCCTTCAAAAGTGAAAGGTTTTGTGACGACCCCTACGGTTAGTATTCCCATTTCCTTTGCGATCTCCGAAACGATGGGAGCAGCTCCTGTGCCGGTACCGCCTCCCATTCCTGCAGTGACAAAAACCATGTCGGCCCCTTCCAGCCTTCGGTATATATCTTCTTTGCTTTCAGCAGCAGCTTTTTTCCCAATTTCAGGATTTGCTCCGGCGCCAAGACCTTTCGTCAACTTCTCACCAATTTGCAATTTATGTTCAGCTTTTGAAGAATATAGAGCCTGCTTATCCGTGTTGATTGCAATGAACTCTACCCCTTTTAAACCGGATTCCACCATACGGTTCACTGCATTGTTTCCACCGCCGCCTACACCCACAACCTTTATTTGAGCAAATTGATCCATGTTAACATCAAATTCCAACATAATTAATACCTCCCTATAATACCTATGGATATTTTTTAATCCAGAACGATTCGATTTCAAGATATAGTATAATAAATTATTCCTTTATACAATAATTCAACACAAATTTTCAAAACCCTTCTTTTTTTTGAAAAAAAATATAAAATTCGCGCATTTCTACGCGGCATCACCTTCGTTGATTGCGAATGGATTTGCTTACTCCCCTGGCCTCTCTCAACCGATGAATTGCAATACGTCGTACAACCGCCAGGTTCTGAAACAACCTTCCACCAAAAGCAAAAATAGCCGCATAATACAAGGGCACACCTAGTTTATCGCCAAGATAAGCAAGGGCAACAGCTAGAATAG
>CAZTIJ010000277.1:0-2836 GCA_964613365.1 uncultured Clostridiaceae bacterium
GGAAAAGTATGAAAGGAATATCTTTAGAATAGGAGAAGTTCTTTTTTTCTCTCGATTCATTCTTTTCTGTCTTCCAGTCATAAAAAAACCGCTAAGGGAAACCAACGGCTTCCTAGCGATTTTTCCGGTTTGGAATGTTGCCGTATCTAAACAGCACCTTCTCCACAAAGACCTTTACAATTTTCGGGTCAAACTGGCTTCCGGATTTGTTGATCAGCTCCCGAAGTCCTTCTTCCCGCCTTTTTTTCCTTTGGTATACCCGATCCGTGGTCATGGCATCATAGGCATCGGCCACGGCAATGATCCTGGAGAAAAGAGGAATCGCCTCGCCCTGTAATCCTTCGGGATAGCCAAGACCATCCCATCGTTCATGGTGATGCAACACATTTTTCGCCAAATTCCCATACCTTTTATCGGCTTTCAACAGCCAGTAAGCAATCTCCGAATGTTTTTTTATCTCTTCCCTTTCCCCCGGGGTAAGCTTTTCTTTTTTATTTAATATCTCCGGTTCTATAAAAGCCTTCCCGATGTCATGAAGTTTTGCCGCAAGGGCCAGGTCTTTCAAATCGCACACCGACAAGTCCAAAGCCTTTCCGATCGCTCTGCTATAGCGCTGTACATTTGCCAAATGCTTTTCCTGGTCCTCATAACGAACCTTTATGGTTTCTAAGGTGTGTTCTAAAATCATACTTCCAATACCCTTTTTTCCGTCAATCTTTTTTCCGTACATTTCCATTGGATCTCCGCTCAAGATCCCCCTGTACTCCGATAGTGTTTCCTGATCCCCTTTATCCCCTTTTGTCACGGAAGAAAAAACATTTTCCAGGATTTTACCCGTGGTGACATCGATCACACTGGTGTAGTTTTCTTTCCTATTACGATCCTGTTCATTGATGATGAATCCCATGAAATTCCCTCCCTTCCCTTGCAGTCGCCCTGACTCTATTCGATTGGCATTTATGAGTACTCTTCCATGGTAAAATCGTTCCATTCAATCAAGCCGTCATCCTGCTTTCCTGCAACGTCTTCCTCCACCGGTAAACCGTTCCATTCGATCAAGCCGTCTCCCCCTCCCTTTCCACCATTGATTTCCATGGCTCCCCCAAGCACCGTAAGGAAAAAAGCGGCGATGAGCATACTTACAGCCAAGAACCTTCTCATTTGAACAGCCTCCTTTTTATTTTTATTTTCATCCTCATCTACACTACTTCCTATTTCAATGATACATCAGTCTCCCCTGGATTACAGCAGGCATGAATGCACGGTTTTCCCTGGGCTTTTGGCATAATTCTTGCATATGTTTTCGGTTTTTCATTAATTTCACCACGAATTTGTTTTAAGCTTAAATTATAAGGTAAATATCCTATAGATAGACTTCAACAAAGGAGGTTCCTATGGATTTTAATCTGACCAATTTCGGCATAAAATTAAGGGATATACGAATCAAGTATTCCCTCAGTCAACAGGAAGTGTATGATAAGACCGGGATCAATCCTTCCACCCTCCGGCGTTTGGAAGGGGGGAAAGTCATCCCCAAGTTTGAAACTCTGGAGATCCTCTCCTCCCTGTATAAAGAAGATCTTCTTTTATTGTTTTCTCAGCATCGGATAGACCATAACCTGCTTTTTAACGAGGTCTATAATCGTTTGGAACTGAAATTCGATAAGGATGAAGTGGATTCTCTGAAAAAAGAAATTCTTGAGCTGGAGTCCCTGTTGGAGAATTCCTCCCAGTCCTATTTCAAAGTGCAAATCCACCAGTTGATACACCTGTCCAAGGCCGTGCTTCTTTATAAAAAGGAGGGTAGCCCCTCCAAGGCTTTAGACCAGTTGGTCCGAGGACTTCAACGGACCATCCCCGCTTTTACCCTGGATACTTATTCCCGGTTTGTTTATTCCACCTTTGAAATACGGATCCTGATGAATATTGCCTTTGTCCTAAACAAGCTCCATCAAAGCAATGCCTATGTGGAAATCCTGGAGTTCTGTCACCTGGCTTCGGATCCCAACGACGGAATCTATCCAAAAATATGCCATAATCTGTCTACGGTGTATATCCGTAAAAACCGCCACGAAAAAGCCCTGGGAATAGTACAGGAGGGCATCGCCTCTTGTCAGAACAACCGTAACTACAACGGCCTGAATCTTCTGTACTACAATCAAGGCATTATTCAATTTCACCTAAACCGGGAAGACTTTTCCCGGTCCATCAATCTCTCCGTGGCCCTCTCCAAGGCTTACGGCCATCCGAAGTTATCGGAAAAACTCTTGGAAAACTGTCGGGAAATTTTTAAAATGCCCATCTAATATGTATTTCTCTTAAGGGAAAGGAAGGATATTATGTTCACTGACATTACTTTTTACACAATTCTTTGGTTTCTATTTTTCCTCGGACTATTGATTCTGGCTCTGGCTCTTTTCCAGCTGATTCATAAGGTCTTCGCCCTGAAAAAAAACCTTGAACAAATAAAAAATTCGGAAAGCCCCGCCCCGGAACCGGAAAATTCCGTGACAAAAAGTCCCGACCAAAGGCCACAAACTGACACGGAGGATATTCCTGCGGTTTCCCAGGAGCTGAAGGAGGACTCCAAGACCTTTCTGAAAGCACTGCTGGATAATATTAAAAAGGACAAGGTCCCGGATTTAGGGGCACAAACTACATATTATCTTGTGTTGGCCCTGTTTCCTTTTTTTATTTTTTTATTAAGTGTTCTGCAGTATACGCCCCTAGAGTATGAATCCATTATTACCACCTTGGAAGGTCTACTGCCGGAAGAGGCCCATGACCTGATTTTCGGAACCATCGAGGAGGTTTTCACCGGCAGCAGCGGAGCCCT
>CAZTIJ010000278.1:0-2816 GCA_964613365.1 uncultured Clostridiaceae bacterium
ATGGATGAAGGATTGGATACGGGGGATATGCTTTTGCAGGAAGCCATGGGTATTGAGGAAAGGGAGACCACGGGGGAACTCCATGACCGACTGGCTCTTCTGGGGGAAAAGCTTTTGCTTGAGACCCTGGAAGGCCTGGAAAAAAACAGGATCACCCCTACCCCCCAGCCGAAAGAGGGCAGCAGTTATGCGCCGAAAATCACCAAGGCCCTGGCGGAAATCGACTGGAAGGCTTCCGCCAGGGAGATCCATAACCTGATTCGAGGGCTTCATCCCTTTCCCGGAGCCAAAACCCGTTACCGGGGAAAAGTCCTAAAGATCCACGGAGCCCGTTGGATCGAAGAGGACCATTCGAAGGAGCCCGGCAGGATTCTAAACGTATCCAGGGAGGGAATCCTGGTTGCCGCAGGGGAGGGCCTGGTTCAAATCACCGAGGTACAGCTCAGCGGAAAAAAAACCATGAAGGTATCAGAATTTTTAGCGGGGAATACCCTGGAAGTCCATGGGAAGTTGGGTGAGGAAGATGAATAGTGTGAAACGTCTCCTTGCCCTGCTTTCGGCAATGGTTCTGATCG
Source organism: uncultured Clostridiaceae bacterium (assembly GCA_964613365.1). Classification (GTDB taxonomy): domain Bacteria; phylum Bacillota; class Clostridia; order Peptostreptococcales; family T1SED10-28; genus Isachenkonia. Next base: position 576 of record CAZTIJ010000278.1, read on the forward strand.
GGATCCTTATTTTTGTCGGAGGCTTTGCACTGTCCCGGGGAGCCTCGGCTCTTTTATTGGGAATCATCAACTATGGCCTGCTGATCGGGGCGACGGCCTTTTTTGCGTTAACTTTTTTACTGATTTATGCTATAATAATGCTTAGAGTCGAAAGGGCAATACCGAATCCTCTGAAAAGGGGGGTGAGCCTTTCCATTCGATTGCTCTACCCTGTTATTGTGGGAATCGGAAAGCCCCTGGGCTATGATAAAAAAACCATACGAAACGCTTATGCCCAACTGAACAACCATTTGATTCTCAGCAATCACTATGCTTTTAAAGGGGAGGAGATCATGATTTTAACCCCCCATTGTCTCCAAAAGTCCACCTGCGGCCTTCGGGTTACCCAAAATCCGGATTTATGCCGGCGCTGCGGACAGTGTAACGTGGATGATCTGGTGGGACTGAAGGAAAAGTATGGCGTGGAACTGGCCATTGCCACCGGAGGAACCCTGGCCCGAAGAAAAATAATGGAGTTAAAGCCCAAGGCGATTATTGCCGTGGCCTGTGAAAGAGATTTGATTTCGGGGCTGCAGGATGTGAAGGACCTTCCGGTTTTAGCCATTGTAAACCGTCGGCCGGAGGGCCCCTGTGTCAATACGGAAATGGATATTGAAAAGGTGGAGCTCGGGATCCGCCATTTCTTAGAGGAGTGATGAAAATGCCAATGCCTTTAATGATGAGTACAGAGTCTTTAATCCTGATGATTCCGGCGATTCTTTTTACGCTGTATGCTCAAAGCAAGGTGAAATCAACGTTTAATAAATATTTACAGGTGCGTACGTTAAAAGGGTTTACGGGATTTCAAGTGGCCCGGGGAATTCTTGACCGAAACGGACTGCATGATGTGAATGTGGAAAGAAGCAGCGGTAGTTTAAGCGACCACTACGACCCTAGAAACAATGTGGTTCGATTGTCCCCGGAGGTTTATGAACGCAGTTCCGTGGCGTCCGTATCCGTGGCCGCCCATGAGGTGGGCCATGCCCTGCAACACGCCGATGGATACGTACCCCTGCGGGTTCGAAATAATCTGGTACTGCCCATTGCCAACTTCGGGTCGAAGACCGCCTGGATTTTTATATTGGGAGGATTTTTATTCCGGGGGGAAATCATGGGCGTACCCATGCTGGACCTTGGAATTTTACTCTTTGCCGCTGCGGTGGTTTTTCAAATCGTAACCCTGCCCGTGGAGTTTAACGCCAGTACCCGGGCCGTGGCCTTACTGGAAAGCAACGGATATGTGGAGGCCTCGGAGATGCCCCATACGAAAAAAGTGTTGAATGCGGCGGCCCTAACCTATGTAGCCTCCATGGCAGCAGCGGTGCTGCAGTTAGCTCGACTGATCATGCTTAGGAATAGACGATAAGGAAAAAAGGCGCAGAAGTCGCCTTTTTTCTTTAAGCAAAAAGGAGGAAACCTATGAATCCGAGAAAAGGGGCCTATCGAGTATTGGAAAAAGTTCTTTATCATGAGACCTATTCCAATATTGGATTAAATGAAGAAATTCAAAGGGGAAGTTATTCCGATAAGGATTTGAATCTCCTTACGGAACTGGTATACGGAACCCTTGAAAAACTATGGACTCTGAACTACGGGATTGATCACTTTTCCAAGGTGAAAACGAAAAAGATGGATAACGCCACCCGGTTGATTCTACAGATCGGAGCTTATCAAATACTGTTTTTGGACCGGGTACCGGATTTTGCCATCGCCAATGAAGCGGGAAAGCTGGCCGGTGTTCACGCCAAAAGGTCCAAGGGTTTTATCAACGGGGTTCTTCGAAATATGATACGGAAAAAGGAGGAGATCCCCTGGCCGAAAAGGGAAAAGGATTTCACCGAGTATCTTGCGGTACACTATTCCTATCCGAAATGGCTGGTGGAGGAACTGTTGACGTATTATTCAAAGGAGTTTGTGGAAGAATTTTTCAGGGCCTGTGTCCACAATCCGCCGATGCATCTGCGGGTGAACCTGTTGAAAACCACCAGGGAACAGGTGGTTCAGGAGCTGCGGGAAGAGGGGCGGGAGGTTGAAGAAAGCGATCTTGTTCCCGAGGGGATTACGGTTAGGGGACTGAAAAACCTGTCCACCCTTAAGGCCTTAAGGGAGGGGCGGGTTCATATTCAGGATCTCAGCTCCATGTTGGTGGCAAGGGTCCTGGATCCGAAACCGGGAGACCACGTCATGGACCTATGCAGCGCC
>CAZTIJ010000279.1:0-2816 GCA_964613365.1 uncultured Clostridiaceae bacterium
AAAAAGGTTTGCAGAATCAGCGGGATCGCAATCAGTACGATATGCACCGGATTGTTGACCAGGGCTTCTCCCTGGAAGGTAAAGATCAGAATCAGCGTCAGAAGAAGACCCACCATGGTGATGTTGTCGAATTTTTTTAAGAATACGTTCTCAAAATAATCCACGCCTTTTCTTTTAATAATCTGCTCCCGGGAGATAAAGCCGCCGGCCAGCGGGATTACGATAAACAGCGCCACTGATAAAAACAGCGTGCCGTAGGGGACGAAGACATCGGATACGCCGAGTAAAAAAGCGACGATCGGGGTAAAGGCCACCAATAGGATCAGGTTGTTCACCGCCACCTGAACCAGGGTATAGGCCGGATCCCCTTTGGTAAGATGGCTCCAGACAAACACCATCGCCGTACACGGGGCAGCCCCCAGCAGCACGGCACCGGCTAGATACTGATTGGCAAGTTCCGTCGGAAGAATGTTTTGAAAGACGATCCGAAAGAAAAAGGCGGCAATCAGGTACATTGTAAAGGGTTTGATCAGCCAGTTGACGCTGCAGGTTACAATCAGCCCCTTCGGTTTTTTCGTTGCGGCGATGATGCTTTTAAAATCGATTTTCAGCATCATCGGATAAATCATCAGCCAGATGAGAACCGCAATAGGGATGGAGATTTCGTAAACGGTAAACTGTCCTAAGGTCTCGGGAACGATGGGCAGGAACTGGCCTATCGCCACGCCGATGATGATGCACAGAGCTACCCAGACCGTCAGGTTCCGGCTGAAAAAATCCATTTCCCGCCGGGGGGATGTGTTTTTGGTTGTCATATTCTTTGCCTCCTTATAGGTGGTTACATTTGGGGTGGTTACGTTTAACTTGGATTGTCTTTGATTCGAGCTAAGCTAAAGTTTTGCAAGATTGCCGGGTATCTACGAAAGCGTCTAAGGCTTCGAGATCCCTTCGGTAGATTTCTTCACTTTCAAAGATTCCCTTAAGATACTGGTGCAGCAGGGAGTGACTGCCGGCAAAATCAGCGCTGAGATGATAATAGACCCACTGGGCTTTTTTCGTGCTGCTGATGACTCCGGCATGCTTTAGTTTGAGTAAATGCCTTGAAGCGTTGGACTGGGTGGTCTCAAGAATTTCTTCGATTTCACAGACGCAGAGTTCCCGGTGGGTCAGCAGATGCAGAATCCGTAGCCGATTGCCGTCACTCAGTGCTTTGAACAGGTTTTCCATAGTTTCACCGCCTTATATGAGTAAAGTTAATTATAAGTATATACTCATGATAAAAGGGACCCGGAGGTTTGTCAAGGAGAAGAAGTGAAAGTTAACAAAGGATTAACAAAAAAACAGCCCCGACGGGAAAAACCCGTCGGGCCGCATAGTGAGCGGAAACCTCCACATTATTTCAGCATTTTTTCGATTTCTTCCGGCTTCAATACTTTGCCGGTGCTCTTTACCTGGCGGTCAATGACCAGACCGGGTGTGCTCATCACTCCGTACTCCATTATGCTTTGCATGTCATCCACTTTTACCACCGTGGCCTCCACGCCGGCGGCCTCCACGGCTTTTCTTGCATTTTCCTCCAACTGTTTGCACTTTTTACTTAAGCTACAGGATAAAGATACCCGCTGTCAAAGCAGTGCAAACAGTAAAGAGGGAATTGCCGCAGCGAAAACGTTATCGCCAATCGGAAAATAGCTACCGTCTGAAGTAATACACTCCTCCGCCTAAGGCCACCAGTCCCAGCACCGCTGCAGCAGGAATCAAAAAATCACTGGCTTCAGCGTCTTCGCTGTTTTCTTCGGGAAGGGCGTCTTCACCGTCTGCCGGCTCGTCGTACTCCTCACCGGTATCCACCGGTTCGTCGATGTCCGGTGCTCCGGAATCATCGTTGGCCGGAGCCGGCATGGTCTCTACCGGCTCGGAATGAACGATGCTGAAGTTGTCGGTGGTGCCGATCTCGTTTTCCACCAGCAGCTCCAGCACCAGATCCCGGGCCTCCGACTGATCGGGGTACACCCCGATCTCCACCGTGTCCTCGTCCGCCGGGCCGGTAAAAATTACTTTTATCCCGTCCACCGCCAGCCGGTCGACGGTTTCCGGATCAAAGAGCAGCTCATCGGTCCGCTGGTGGAGCTCGGTTCGGTAATTATCCCACAGCTCTTCCCGGCTCTCTTCGCCGCCGGAGTCTTCCACGGCTTCCTCGTCTTCCAGCAAAAGCGGCCGGTCCTCCGGGGTATCGTCGGCAAACACCGGTAAAGCCGTTGCAAGAATCAGTACTGCAATCAATGCCGTCACTTTAATAATTTTCATTGTTTTTTCCTCCCATCTATAATCAGTTTTTTAAGTAATGGGACCTAAGCATTTGTATCTGCGGTTCTAATTATTAGACGGGACCGAAAACCGATAAGTTCCAAAAGAATCCTGATTACTAAAAAAATATTGAGGTATCTACAGTAATAATATCTAAAGGAGGCGGTAATATGAAATTTTGCTGAAGTACGCTGTATGTCAGTGATATGGATCAATCCATAGAGTTTTACGAGGAGATCATCGGACTGCCGGTGATCGATCGATTTGCACCGGGAGGCAGTATGGAGATCGCTTTTTTAGGCGACGGGGAGACCAAAATCGAGCTTATTTTTGATGCGGGAAAAATCAATCCTTCCGCCGGGCCCGATATTTCCTGGGGATTTGAAGTGGATTCCCTGGACGATATGATTTCCTTTTTAACCCAGCGAGACATCAACATCGTTGCCGGACCCATCGAACCCAATCCTAATACCCGATTCATTTTTATCACCGATCCCGACGGGATGAAA
>CAZTIJ010000280.1:0-2771 GCA_964613365.1 uncultured Clostridiaceae bacterium
ATTTCTCCCAGAAAAATGATATTATCGCTGACCGATACCGGTTTCTTTGAAAGAATCAAATTACACCGATCCTTTAATTTCGCCTGATCCATGGGAGCAGATATCCTTACCCCATCCTTCGTTTTGTCGTTAAAAGCATCGGGATGGGAGATCACCGAGAAGTCCCGGTCTTTTCTATGTTCCAAATAGTAAAGCAGTCCTCCGATATGATCGTCATGACCATGGGTAATGACAACGAAATTTATGTTTTTCAGATTCAAACCCATGTTTCCTGCGTTTTTCATAAATACATCGGAGTATCCGGTATCCAGTAACAGTTTTGTATCCCCATCTTCGATATAATAAGAAACCGCCGGCTCTCCATAGTGATATTGATCAATATAAGTGCAGTTGTCCGCCAGTACGACAAGTTTCATTGTTTTTCCCTCTTTTCTACTATTGATACAATGGAATTCCCTGTAATCTTTCGACATGGATAACAAAAGCTCCGTCCTATTGTCATCTTTTTGCAATCATCTCAATTTCCACCTGGGCCCCAAGGGGTAGTTCTTTAACACCAATAGTGGTTCTTGCGGGAAACGGCTTTGAAAACTGCATCTCATATACCGCATTCATTCCATGGAAGTTATCCATGTCCGTTAAAAAAACCTTTACCTTTATGACATTTTCGAGAGTTAAATCGGCGGACGTTAAAACATTGTTCAGATTCTTAAAACACTGTTCGGTTTGGTCGGCGATATCCCCCTTTACCAATTCTCCGGTATTCGAATCAATCGGGGTTTGCCCCGATAGGTATAAAAAACCTCCGGCCTCTACGGCGTGTGAATAAGGCCCCACGGCTACCGCTTCTTTGCCACTGAATACTTTTCTTGACATTGTAAACTCCTCCTAATTATAATGATGAACTTCCCGGATCATTATGCGTGTACCCATGCCTTTATTGCTTTCTTATGATGATTATCGGACGGCTAACTGTCTCTGTGCCTTTCAAAGGCCGGTCTAGATTCCAATCATTCCACCAACCGACAAACTCAAAGTCCTTTCTCCCTTGGAGTAGGAAAAGAAATTCCTGGGGATAAATTGCCCGTTTTGAATCCTTTTGGGTAAAACTCATTTCTTTCCCATGATCATTTACCTTTAATGTGATCCCTTCTTCGTAGGTTTGGTTTACTTTGTTTAATTTACTTATGGAAAATTCCGTTCTCACTTTCACCCCATCTTCTTCCATTTCCCACGAATCCTTTGTTTCACATAAGGGCTCGAAATTGATGCACCAGTCCAATAAATAAAGTCCTCCTTGTTCCAACACACGACTAATTGAATCAAAATGAGAGTTTATGTCTTCGTTGGTATTTGCATATAACGAGCCCAGAGGAATATAAACAAAATCCACCTTATGGGTCAGGGTAAAATCCGTCATATCGGCACAGGTAAAATGTACTTTTTCCCTTATATCTTTCGACTTTTCCCTTGAATAATCCAGCATCGCTTCACTGAGATCGATTCCGAAATACCGATATCCCCTTTTCACCCATTCTCTCATGTGAGGGCTGTTTCCGCACCCGATTTCCAAAACATCGGTTACGGGAATTTGGGAAAACCGTTGAATGCTTTTTTCAAAGGTATCCACTTCCTCTTGAATATCCCGAAAGGCAAAGGCAATTTCATAATACTTCGGGTTTTTATAAAGATTATCCATCTTATCCCTCCATCTTATATAGTGTTCTTTTTCTAACCCAGATCTTCTTTTCACTCTTTTGCATAAAACCGCTGTGCAATCATTCCTATAACCGCTGAAGTTAATATTACGCCCATCCAGATTTCAAATCCGGGGTGATGGCGCAGTCGGGCCACTTCTTCTGCACTCATTATTGCAGTAATTTTGCTTTCATTATACGTATTGATCCATCCTCCGAGATAGTTTCCAATGAAAATACCTGCAACAATACCCATAGTGATAAAAGCCGACATAAGGTTTTTATTCAAGAGTAACAGGACTAAAGGAACGACACACAAGGCTAAATAAAACAATCGGTTTTGATCCGCCCACTGAAACAGATATTCAGAGTTCAACATCGTGGAGGCCAATAAAAACGTCAATACTAAAACCAAACCTTGGACAATCCCATACATGGGTTTGTTCCTTTTCATGGGCTTTTCCTCTTTTCTTTTTGTTTAAAATCCCTTCCTTCAACACCACCGATAGAGAGAAACTATAATCGCCGTCTCTCTTATTTTTAGGCGCTTTCAATTTAATACTCATCGTTGATTTTTTTAATTTCACGCTTCCCATCCCCGGCTTAAGATGTTTTTCAAACAGTTATGAATTTGATTAGCAGCTTCCATCATAATAGCCTAAACTACTTTGTTTTATAACCGTCGAGAGTCCTGTCCCCTCTCCACCTCCAGGCGGAGATAACACGGCAAAGAAAGCCTGGCAATCTTCGAAAAGGGGTGAAACCTCTTTACCAAACCCACCCAAGGAACGCGAGTTCGCATTTATCTTGTACCCATTTTATTGAAGCCCAGTTCATTGGTTGCACCGATTATGGACTGTATCTCCACTTCCATATCCAAGGTTTGTTTTATGCGACCCTCAACAGCATCTGCAGCTTGATCCGATGAATCAACTTTTCCAATTACTTTATCCATAGGGGTTAGCAAGATCCTTTCATTGGCATTTCCGGTCGATACTACCGCATCCGCCTTTGAATCAGCATCTGCCAAGGACTGGGAAGTACCGTCCCGACCTGCGTATTCATCGGTTATAA
>CAZTIJ010000281.1:0-2765 GCA_964613365.1 uncultured Clostridiaceae bacterium
CACCCCTATCATTTTTTTGATGTTTTTACTACTCTTACGGTTAAGTTTGTTAATGTTGCAACAATCTTAACCATAAATACTAATAAATAATAATTCTACTTAAAACATATTATAATATATTTTAAGATTTAACAAGTGTTTCTATGTTTTCTTTTACGTAACCCTTTATCCAATCTAAAATTTCAAAGTCATTAATAGGTGTGCCTTCTAAAATTTTTTTCACTTCCCTAGTGTCAAATACAAAGGATCGATTGTTTATTTGGTGCTCATAAATATACTCCACAGTACTCTTTTCTCCTTCCCCATCCATGGCCTCTTCACTTGTAATCAATAAGGTAACTAAGGTGTCTTCGATACTACCTAGAGGGGCTCGATCAATATGACTGTGTTTAAACGTTGCATGAATCCTGGTTCCTTTCCCCTCTTCCGATTCAACCTTTAAAGACCCTTCGCATTGTTCCGCGGTTGCTTTCAAAAGTGATATTCCAAGTCCCACTTTACGGGTGTTCCTCGTAGTAACAAAAGGATCTGTCACTGTCTTTAAAAACTCCGAACTCATTCCCTTACCATTGTCTTCAATATCTATAATTAAACGATCATTAATAAAATCTTCAATAATCTTGATCTTAATTAAGGTTGCGTTGGCCTTTAGTGAGTTTTGAACGATATCTAATATGTGCAAGGATAGCTCCTTCACGTTACCCCCTCCTCGAATTACTTTTTATCCAATGCATGGATTATTGATTCCCCGGGTTTTAGGTGCATTTTGTTTGCCTCTTCCTTCTCTAAAATATCAGTTAGTTGGTGGGCATCCGAGTTCTGTATAATCTCGTATGGTTTTGCAAAGGGATACTTTTTATAGAACTCCCCTCTATTAATTCCTCTGCTTAATTCTATAAACCTTCCGTCAAAATCCGGAGGGATAAATCCCAAGTTGCTCAGAATACTAAAACTTTTTCGGTCAATATGAGCGGGAATTAAAACCCCTTGAATTTCTTTTGCCAAGTTTATTGTGTCTTTCAATGATAATTTTGTAGCGTTTGTTAATAACCGTTCCTCTTCTCCAATAATCATGTCTTCTTGATCATACAATACTTGTCTCCCGAATATTTCCTTGTGGTTTTTCATATCGGGGAGCTTTTGCTTCAATGTTTTTTTAATATGGTTAAGAGGATTAAGATCTTCAAAAAAAATAAGCACATGAATTTCTTCTCGGGTAGTTATTTCCACTCCGGGAAGAAATCCAATGTCTTTTGTTTTTGCTAACCGATAAAAGGACTCCAAATTGCCAACAGAGTTATGGTCAGTAATTGCAATTCCATCCAACCCTTTTATTGAGGCCATGTTTAATACATTATTCGGAGTCATTTCCTCCATTGCACAGGGGGATAGACCGCTGTGAATATGAAAATCCCAAAATTTATTCATTATCCTTCATCAACTTATTCACCTTAACCGCAAGCTCGTATGCGGTTAAATTAGTTTCAAGTACGGGCAGATCTTCCTGATCCGCCTTCTTTTTTGCATCATCGTCTAAAGAAGCACCTTCCGCTAATATAATACAGGCTGCATCATTCAATACCCCAACTGCAATTACGTTCACATGACTTTGGATCGTTATCCACGCTTCATTTTCTTGAAGATGAGCCATTACCCAACTGAGCAAATCTCCAATGTACACACCTTGTAACTCTTTTTCCACCCCTTCTTCCCCTGCAATGATTCGGAAATCCTCTTCTTTTAGCAAATCCTTTACCTTCACAAGACCCCTCCTTTTATTGCTTTTTGTGTAACAATATTTAATTCTTCCGTTTATGAACCTTTACACATTCATGTATATTAACGATTCAATCTTTGTATACTTACTTACTTCCGATGATATTTCAAAATCATCGGAATTTCTTTTTATATTAGGTAAGCCCATTCCTGCGCCAAAACCTAGTTCTCGTACTTTCTGTGTTGCCGTAGAAAAACCGACCTCCATTGCTTTTTCTGTATCCTGAATCCCCGGCCCTTCATCAATGGCTTGAATTTTTATTTTCTCAGTATTGATATCAACGATAATCTTTCCCCCTACGGAATGAATAACAATATTCATTTCCGCTTCATAGGTTACTATGGCAACCTTTCGAATGATTTTCGAATCTACCCCCAGTTTTTTCAAAGTCTTCTTTATGGAGCTGGATGCTTCACCCGCCTTGGAAAAATCCTCCTTGGCCACAACAAACTCTAAGTTCACAGCACTCATTAACCTCACCTTCATTTCCCTCTTATTTATGCATGATATTGGCTCCACGCAGCCCTTTACTGTGTAAAATGCCACAACTGGTATATAATATGTTTTTCGTGGTTAAGATGATCATGTTGTTTTCTTTAGCTAAGTTTAATATTTCATCATTCGGCTTTTTCCCTCGGACAAAGACTATGGCTTCTATATCCATCATTTCTGCTGTTCGAATAGTTTGCATGTTGATAAGCCCGGTTAATAGTAGAGACTTGTCCTCCACAAAGGCTAATACATCACTCATTAAATCACAAGCGAACGCGCTGGAAATTTCCGTGTGTAAAAGGTCTTCTCCTACTAAAACCTCTGCTTCAAGCAAATCCTTTATTTCTGATAACTTCATTCTCCTATCACTCCTTATTTCAAATTTACGGACGAGTTACAATGTTCTGGTCTCTGTATATAGTATAACACTTCCCATCGAAGCATAGTTAAATTTTTAACTATATTAAGTGATTAATTCTCCTTTTTATCGTGTTAT
>CAZTIJ010000282.1:0-2749 GCA_964613365.1 uncultured Clostridiaceae bacterium
GAGGACGGCGGGGAGGCTACCCGCTGCCACTGCAACCCTATGAAAGGAGGCTGGACCATTGCCGAATCCAACGTTTTACAATATTGACCGGGAAAAACAGGAAAAGATCCTGTCCGCCGCCATGAAGGAGTTTTCCCGAAAGACCTACAGCAACATAAGCATTGCCCGGATCATCAAGGCGGCCGGGATTCCCCGGGGCAGTTTTTATCAGTACTTCGAGGGATTGGAGGATCTCTATCGCTACGTGCTTCAAATCATCGCCGAGGAGAAAATGGCCTATCTAAGTCCCGTACTTCTTCTGATGGAGGAGGGAGAAACCTTCGAAATACTACAGGAGCTGTACCGGGCGGGCATCCGCTTTGCCAAGGAGCACCCGAGGTACGCAGGCATCGGCAATCAGCTGTTCAAGGAAAAAAAATCGATTCGGGATCAGGTAACGGAAGGCCTTATGGAACAAAGCCTGGCCTTTTACCAAAGGATTTTTCAACGGGGGCAGGAAAAAGGGGAGATCGACCCCGGGGCCGACGTGGCCACCGCCGCCTACATGGCTCATACCCTGAACATCAATCTGGCGGATATGGTGCTGGAGGGAAAGGGGAATCAGAATTTAATGGATCATGTGGATGAGTACTATGAACAAGTGGAAAAAATGCTCTACATCTTTAAAGAGGGCCTGAAAACGAAAAAGGCACAGGGAAAAAACCAAGGAGAGAAGGGGCAAAAAGAAGGCCCGGGGCAGGAATAGGATGAATCAGGAAAACAAAGGAGGAAGCGCCATGTTTGAAGTAAAGGATCTACGTTTTACCTACCCAAAGAACAAAGAGGAGACCATCAAAGGGCTGGACTTTGAAATTCAACAGGGCGAGATTTTCGGACTGTTAGGCCCCAGCGGCGTGGGGAAAAGTACCACCCAGAAGATTTTGATCAAAATTCTTCGGGATTTTCACGGGGAGATTACCTATAAGGGTAAGAACCTCAGGGATTACGGCAGGGATTTTTACGAGGAGATCGGGGTGGGATTCGAGATCCCGGTGCATTTTTCCAAGCTCACCGCCATGGAAAATCTGGAGTTTTTCATGAAGCTTTACAAAACCCATGAAAAGCCCGATCGTCTACTGGAAAAGCTAGGCCTCTACGAGGACCGGAATAAGAAGGTGGGAGAGTTTTCCAAGGGGATGAAGGTGCGGATGAACTTTGTGAAGGCCCTGTTGAACAAGCCGAAAATGCTGTTTTTGGATGAGCCCACCGCGGGGCTGGATCCGAAAAATGCAAGGATCATCAAAAATTTGATCCGGGAATACCGGGAAGAGGGGGGCACCGTGATTCTCACCACCCACCTGATGAATGACGTGGAGGAGCTCTGTGACCGGGTGGCTTTCATGGCCGACGGAAAAATTGTGGACATCAACTCGCCGAAAAACCTGAAGCTTCAGTACGGAGACCGCCAGGTGGAGGTGGAGTACGAAAAGAAGGAAAAACTGGAAAGCAAGGTCTTTTCTCTGGACGGACTGAAGGAGGATGAAGAATTTTTCCACGTGATCCGAAATCACCGGATCATTACCATGCACTCCAAGGAAACCACCTTGGACGATATCTTCATCGAAATAACCGGGGGTGAGCACCGTGAGAAATCTTAAGCCCCTGTTTCTCGGAGAGATTCAGCGACTGCAGCGCTACCATATTATCGCCGCCAGCTTGGTGGTGGCGGTGATCTGGATCGGGGTGTTGCATTTTACCGACGTGGAGGATGTGACCAGCATCTTTCCCCTGCTGCTGTTCCTCGACGCCACCACCATGTCCGTTACCCTGATCGGGGTCAGCATGTTCTTTGAGCGGGAGGAGCATACCCTAAAGGCCTTGTTTGTGTCGCCGATTACCAAAGAAGAATACATGGTATCAAAAATCATCGGAAACATTGTATCGAATCTACAAACATTGGTACTTCTTTATCTCTATGCCCGGATTTTCAAGGAAATCAATCTGAACGTATTTTTGCTGGTGTTTTATGTGATCATCATCAGTGTGTTTCATTCCATGATCGGATTTTTGTTGGCCTATCGCTCCAAGAGTTTTACGGAACTCCTCACCGGCGTGGTCAAGTATATGTTCCTGTTTTTAATCCCCGTGGTCCTAGAACAGGTGGGGGTGATCACCGGGGAGCTGGTGAGTAATCTTTTATATCTGCTTCCCACCAAGGCGGCGCTGTTGCTGTTGAATTCCACCACCAACGGAGTGGAGACCTGGGAAGTGGTTTACGGGGTCCTTTATCTGATCGCCCTGTCCCTGATTTTGGGCGGGGTTATTAAAAAAGGCTTTGATGCCTTCGTGGCAAAGGAGAGTGGTATCTGATGTTTACAACCTTTATCCTCAGTGAGTTTAAAAAGTGGACCCGGGATTCCCTGACGTTGTTTATGGTAATCTATCCCGTGATCTTCGCGTTGATCGGTAGGTATCTGTTGCCCTGGGCCGATGAAAACACCGCCTTCTCTTTGGCGCTCTTCGGCGATTTCGCCATGGCGGCCCTGGCTCTGCTGACCCCGATGATTTTCGGGGCGTTGATGGGATTTTCGATCCTCGATGACCGGGACGACGGAATACTCTCGGCCATTCGGGTATCCCCCTTAAGCCTCGGCGGTTTTCTGGCCTTTCGGGTGGTGCTGGTGACGGTGCTGGCCTTTTTCGCCGGCTTTGTGGTAATGCTTGCGGCGGACTTCGGGCCCCTGACCCTGGGACAGATTCTGGTCATCGC
>CAZTIJ010000283.1:0-2736 GCA_964613365.1 uncultured Clostridiaceae bacterium
CCCGCCTGTATCCCCTGGGCCTTGATCAGTTGGATCACCCTGTGCAAATGCACCGGCGCCTCCTGGTGGACGGTGATGATATCCGCTCCGGCTTTGGCAAAGGCCTCAATATATTTTTCCGGTTCTTCAATCATTAAATGGACATCAAAGACCATATCGGTTTTCCCCTTCAGACTCTTGACCACCGGAGGACCGATGGTGATATTCGGAACAAAGTGTCCGTCCATTACATCGATGTGCAGGTACTCGCAGCCTGCGGCTTCCACGGCCTTTACGTCCTTTAACAGATTGGAAAAGTCCGCGGATAAAATGGATGGTGCTAACTTCATGATTACCCTCTCCTTTTTTCGTTGATCTCGGTCATAAACTGCACGTAATGTTCATACCGTTTTTTCGATATGGATCCTTCTTCCACCCGGGCCTTCACGGCGCATTTCGGTTCCTTTAAGTGCATACAGGAAGTGAATTTACAGTTTTCCATAGGCTCAAGAAACTCCCGGAAACAAAACCGCAGGTTCTCCTGGGGGATTTCCTCCACGTTGAGATTTCCAAAACCCGGGGTGTCGGCGATCCAACTGTCTTCGTCAATGGGGACCAGTTCCGTGTGCCGGGTGGTATGCTTCCCCCGTTGAATCCGTTCGCTGACCTCTCCGGTCTTTAGCTGAAGCCCCGGTTTGATGGCATTCAGCAGGCTGGACTTCCCCACCCCGGAAGGTCCGGCAAAAACCGAAACCTTACCCTTGAGCTTATTTCTCAGGCCGTCAATTCCCCGGCTTTCTTTTGCGCTGGTAAAAACCAGGGGGTAACCGGTGGGCTCATAGATTTCCCGAATCTCCTCCGCCCCGGTAGAGGATTCCGATTCCAAATCCCCTTTATTGATGCAAAGTACCACCCCAAGGCCCAGGTCCTCGGCCAGTACAATGATTTTATCCATCAGCATCAGCGAGGGGCTGGGATTTTTCAGGGAAAGCACAATCACCACCTGATCCACATTGGCAATTTCCGGACGCTTCAGCTGATTGTTTCGGGGAAGAACCCCTTCCAAAGTTCCGGTTTTCTCCTGTTTATCCAAATGGGAGACCTGTACCCAGTCCCCTACCAGGGGTTTTACTTTCTCCTTTCGAAGGATCCCCCGGCCTTTGCATTCATACAAACCGTCGGCTAAACCCACATAGTAAAAGCCGCTGATTCCTTTAATGATCCGTCCTTCTTCCATGGGCACCTCCTAAAAATCCATACGTACTTCCCGTTGAAACTCTCCGTCGATGAATATATCAAAGACCTTCCGGGAGCCTTCCTCCCCTTCGATCAACACCGTCACCACCGATTCTTCATCGGCGTTGTGTCTGTCCCGGTAATACCGGCGGTTTTCATTGACCTCCCGTACCTCGATATCGATGTTCCCTTCAAAGGATTCGATGTTGATTTCCAGCTCCTTTGTAATGATTTCCGGCTCCGGCTCTTCTTCCTCCTCCTCTTCCTCCGGTTCCTGACCGAGGCTGAGGACCAGATCCACGGTTTCATCGCCTTCTACCACTTCACCGCTATCAATGCTCTGGGAAATCACCCGTCCATTGGGAATCTCCTCGCTGAACTCTTCCGTAACCTCCCCGGGAATCAACCCGGTTTGCCGTATGATCCGTTCCGCTTCAATCCGGGTCAGCCCCGACAGATCCGGCATGGTTTCCGGTCTTCCTTCGCTGACGGTATAGTTCACTTCGCTTCCCGCGGGCAGCTCCGAACGGAATCCCGGATCCTGATCAATGATCACCCCTTCGGGAAAATCACTTTCCTCACGGCTTATCTCCCCGGGGATCAGTCCCGCCTCTTCCAGAATCAAAGTGGCATCCACTTCCCGTTCATGGATCAGGTTCGGAACCAGGGCCACATCGGGACCCATACTGATCCGCAGTTCCACGGTACTCCCTTCCTTCACCGACATTCCCGGGGACGGGGTTTGACTGATCACGAAATTCTCCGACACCTCAGGGTCGTGGACCTCTTCGATTGCATGGTCCAGATTCTGTTCCTCCAAAATGTCCAGGGCTTCCTCCCGCTCCAGGCCGACCAGATCCGGGGTCTCGACTTCATCATTGCCGCCGAAAATCCCTTGGACGTACAGGGCCCCCAGGGTAATGCCTAAAATCCCGATCAGGGCAACAACGATTCCGATGGCGATCATGGGCTTTTTGCTCTTTTTTCCCTTGTCCTCCTCTTTCGCGGCACTTCGGGCACTTCTTTTGACCTTGTTGGAATAATTTTTCTCCCCGTTCTTTCCCAGGACCTGGGTGGGAGCATCCTGGGAGTTCACCGAGGCCAGCAGGGCTCCCGATCCTTTGCTTTCTCCCTGAAGATTGTTAAAGTCCTGAATCAACAGTTCCGCATTTTGATAGCGCATGGATTGTTCCTTTTCCAACAACTTTAATATCAGGGCCTCAAACCCCGGAGATATTTCCGGTTGATAAGTAGAGGGCTTTTCCGGTTTTTGTTGACTATGTTTTAGGGCGATGGCTATTGGGGTTTTGGCATTGAAGGGAACCTTCCCCGTAACCATTTCATACAGAGTGATGCCCAGGGAGTACAGGTCGGACTTTTCATCCACATAGCCTCCCCGTCCCTGTTCCGGTGAAAAATAATGAACGGATCCCACTATGCTCCCCGTATTTGTCAGGGTGGAACTGGTCGTGGCAAGGGCAATTCCGAAATCCGTCACCTTCGCTGCAATCCGTCCGTCCT
>CAZTIJ010000284.1:0-2735 GCA_964613365.1 uncultured Clostridiaceae bacterium
CTTTGTGAGCAAGGAAGGCTAAGAGGAGGGAGACTTCTCGGCATTGCGGTTAAATGCTTCGGGAGAACATGAACAGAAAACCTTGGCCTTTACCGGCCAAGGTTTTTTTACGGAATTCTTAGAAAAAGCATTGACGGACCAGGGGGAATTGGGTAAGATGGAAGAGGTTATTTAGCAATTCGAAATATTAGAGTAAGAAAACAGGTAAAAAATATTACCCGAAGGGAAAGGGAGGCGGGGGCCATGAAGATGAACAGCTGGTTTAGGGAGAAGTTTCGGGATTTCAAAGGATTTCCCCGAAACATCCGGCTGATTTTTGCGGTGATTTTACTGAACAACATTGCCAAGGGCATGTTTATGACCCTGTACAATCTATACCTCCAGGAGGTGGGCTTTAGCGCCGGGTTCATGGGGGAGCTGATTTCCATGACCGCCCTGGCCAGCGCCATTTTCCTGGTGCCCATCGGGTTTTTAAGCGATAAAATCGGACGGAAAAAAACCATGATCATCGGGATCATCTTCGCCGACGTGCTACAAATTCTTCGGGCGCTGATACTAAGCGGCAACACTTTGGTGCTTCTCAGCTTTTTGTTGGGGGGACTGAACTCCTTTTTCATGGTGGCCAACGCCCCCTTTCTGATCGAAAATTCCTCGAAATCCATCCGGATGAAGGTCTTTAGCATCAACTTCGCTTTGATGATTTTCTCCTCCATGTTGGGAAACATCATCGGCGGGGTTACCCCGGATTTACTGCAGGGGATCCTGGGCATGAACGTGGCCCTGGCCCAGCGAACCACATTGATTTTTTCCACCTTTTTAAGTCTGCTGGCGTTAATTCCCCTAATCCAAATCCGGGAGCCGAAGCCGGCGGCGAAGAAAAAGGGGGAGAATCTGTGGAAGTCCCTGGGGAATATAAAGGAGAGCGGAATCATTTTGAAATTCATCTTCGCCAACGCCTTGGTGGGCTTCGGTGCCGGTCTTTTCGTGCCCTTTTCCAATTTGTATTTTGAAAACCAGTTTCAGCTCCCCACCTCCACCATCGGCTTGATTATGTCCCTGGGCCAGGCCAGCACCGTGATCGCCATTTTGCTGGGCCCCGCCCTCAGTCGCCGTTTCGGCCGGGTAAAAACCGTGTTTTATCTTCAGATTCTGTCGGTGCCCTTTATGCTGGTGCTGGGGGATACCCGGATCCTTTCCTTGGCGGTGTTTGCCTTTTTAATCCGCCAGGCGATTATGAATGCCAGCAATCCCATTACCTCGGCGGTAATGCTGGAGGAGGTTCCGGAGAATTTAAAGGGAATTACCAACAGCCTGAATCAAATGGTGTTTCAATTGGGCTGGACGGTGTGCGGCCGGCTGAGCGGGGTCATTATCGAGAACTACGGCTACGACTGGATCTTTTATCTTGCCGGAGGGCTTTACGCCACTTCCGCGGTGTATTACTACGTGATGTTCCGCCACATCGATAAGCGGGGGACGACTCCCGCGGCGGTAAAGCCGAAGCCGGCCTAGGAAAATAATAAAAAGCCAAAAAATGTACCAGAGGGTCTGACCCCCTGGTACATTTTTTGCAAAAAATAAGCCCGGCCTAGGGCCGGGGCTTTTGTCGGTGCTTAAGATAAAAGGCGACGAAATCCTCGGTGGTAAAATCCTTCACCGAAGAAAGATCCCGGTGAACGGATTTAAAAAAACAGCTGGGGATTTCCCCGGCTTTCAGATTCTTTTCAATACAGGGGTCGCAGCCCCGGGAGTGATTTGCCGGGTGCATGGGGCAGCCGGTGTCGTCGCAGTTGCAAAAATGGGGACTGGGTTTCATGGGACATCCTTTCCTGATCCTAATTAAAATTGTAAGATGGCGCACCTGAGAGGACTCGAACCTCCGACCTGCGGTTTAGGAAACCGTTGCTCTATCCAGCTGAGCTACAGGTGCAAACACTCTAACAGTAGAATAGTTGAAAATTCTGTTTTTGTCAAGGGCGGTTAAATCCCTGCTCAGAGGAAAAGACAGAGGGAAAAATCACCCCGGAGAACCGGGTTTTTGATAAAATTCCTTTAGGATTTACGAAAAGATGGTATAATAAAGAAGTGAAAATTTCCCTTTTGGTAAGAATTTTATGGATTTTGGAAACGTACAATACATAACCAATAAACATAACAGGCGACAAAAAGGCAACAAACCACAGCGGTGGCGGCAACAAATTTTTTTGAGGAGGCTTTTTCATGAGCGAGTTGGTATATATCAGTATCTTCGTGGCCCTGGTGCTTTTACTGGGAATCCTAGAGCGCATCCGGCTGCAACGGGGACTGAAAAAAATCCCGAAGCGAATTCTGGTCAACGGCATCCGGGGAAAATCCACGGTGACCCGGCTGTTAATGGGGATTTTGCGGGAACAGGAGTATAAGGTGGCGGGGAAAACCACAGGGACCATGCCCCGGCTTTTTTATTGGGATCACAAGGAGGAAATCGAAATCATCCGGAGCCTTCAGGGCCCCAACATTTCCGAGCAGAAATGGGTGGTCCGGGAGGTGGCGAAAAAGGGGGTGGATGCCCTGGTCACCGAATGTATGGCGGTGAACCCCGAGTATCAGAACACCTTTCAAAAGCGCTTCGTCCAGGCCAATATCACCGTGATCACCAACATCTTCGAAGACCATCTGGATGTGATGGGACCCACTCTGGACCAGGTGGCCGAGGCCTTCAGTGAAACCATCCCCCGACGGGGTTATGTCATCAT
>CAZTIJ010000285.1:0-2733 GCA_964613365.1 uncultured Clostridiaceae bacterium
TGGTCTTTAAGAACCTCCTCTCCTACCTTCGGAAGTCCCACCAGGTAAAGCGCTTCTGTTCCGTCGGTTCTTGGGGGCAGCACCCTATTTTTTTCTAAATTACCGATCACGGTGATTCCTAAAGCGGTCTGAACCATGGGAAAGTTTTCCTCGGAGCTTCCCGTAACCGGGATCACCACCTCTTCGGGAAGTTCCGAAACCGCCCTACGGATTCCTTTCAGGATTCTCTCCCCATATCCTTCCATTTCCACGGAAAGGGTATTGATTAGGGCTAGGGGTGTGGATCCTAAGGCGATAACTTCCATTAAGGCCACTCTGGCCCCGTAGTAGCCCACAATCTCCGGCGGGGCCTTTACCCGGTCCTCTTTCTTTTCTCCGATCCCACCGATGGAATCACAGGAGATCACCAAGGTCTTTTGATTTTCCATATGAAGTAGGGTTACATCCCGAAACTGCTGAAAGCGAATCATCGAACCGATCGCTTTCTAATAATGTCTCCGAGAACCAAGGCCAAGGATACGTTTAAAAAGGATACGATGGTCAGGGGAATCACCAGGGTGCTAAACATCACCCACCCGCTAAAGGGTAGGCCTAAGGCAAAGGCCACCACCGCCGAGGCTGCGGCGGACACCGGCCCGTTTAAAATCGTGGCCAAAACTCCCGCAATAACTTTTTTCTCCCTTTGATAGACCCAAGCGAAAACACCTACAATCAGTGCCATTTGAACACCAATAAATAAATGCAGGGGCAAGGTCAGGGGAAAACTGTTGATCAAAGCGGTTAACAGATGGCCCACACCCCCTATGGCGGCACCGTAAATCGGTCCTAATATCATGGCCCCGAAAAATGCGGGCATGGAATCAAAGGCCAGGCTTCCGGGAATGATCAACCCTAATAGAGAGCCTACATAGGAAAGGGCGATCAATATTCCGCTACAGGTGAGTTTGGTTACGGTACTGCTCTTTTCGATTTTCATTACTTCCATCCAATCACTCCTTTTTATAGTTTTCTTATTAAAAAATGGTATAAAAAAAATTCCTCTTTCGAGGAATTCAAGAACAATTGGTTACGATAATCCGTATTTTCCATAAAGGTCGCCCTAAAAAAACACGGTTTATGCCCATCGCCCCATCTTCCCACCGAAGATTGTTATAGCTTTTCCTTCGGGGCAGGTTTCCTGACTTATGGCGATGATCCTTTGCCTTCTCGGTTTCCCAATGGCATAATAAAGGACCTTTAACCAAATACAGTAGCGGGGGCTGTAGCGGATTTTAACCGCTTTCCCTTTTAACCCCAAGTTTATCGGGGCACCACAAAGGTTTATTCACTTGTCATAATCAGCATAGCATAATCCATAACGTAGTACAATATAAAATTCACCGTCATCTCCATACTGCTATCAATAATTTTATAGTAGGCTGCTCATCATGGGATAGTCCTCTTCCCCAACACCGCCCTGGAGAGGCTTAATCTTTGTATTGGCAAAGCAGCCGCGGAAAATACAGTTCGGATCATAGCGTAGGCGCAGCTTATCAATGGTACGGTCAATTTTCTGATGCCGCTCATATTCCCGGGATTCCTCAAAAATCGTGAGTTGACGCAGCCCCCCCTCTTTTAGGTCGGCTACCCGGACCCCTAGATGACGTACCACCTGGCCGCCCCAGGCTTCCCGGAAAAGTTGCTTTGTAATTTCGTAGAGCTCCTGGGTGCTGTCCGTGGCAAGTTCCAATTTTCGCTGATGAGAGTAATAAAGAAAGGTGCTGGTCTTAATCCCCACACTGACCAGCCCCGCCACATAGCCTCCAGCCCGAAGGCGCATGCCCACGGTTTCCACAAGGCTTAAAAGCACCATAAAGGCCTCTTCCTCCCGGTAAACATCATAGGGAATAGTGGTGGAATTTCCGATGCCCTTTACCTCTCGGGGTCCCCCCGCCACGGCAGAATTTTCCACACCGTTGGCATAATTCCAAATCAGCACCCCATGGGATTTTAATACCTGTTTTAAAAGCCCTACCTCGGTGTTGGCCAAATCACCGATGGTTTGAATGTTTAAGTTTTCCAGTTTCGGCTTTGTTCGCCGCCCCACCATAAAAAGATCGCCTACGGGCAGGGGCCACATTTTTTTAGGAATTTCTTCGGGATACAGGGTGATGACCGCATCGGGTTTTTTTAGATCGCTGGCCATTTTTGCCAACAACTTATTGGTGGATACGCCGACGGACACCGTAAATCCCAGTTCATTTTTAATCCGGTCTTTAATCTCATGGGCCACTTTCAAAGGTTCTCCGAATAAATGCTCCATGTTGCTGTAATCGATAAAGCTCTCATCCACGCTGTACCGTTGTACCAAGGGGGAATACTCCTTGAAGATTTCATTCATTTCATGACTGCACCGCATATACAGAGCGTAATTAGGCGGCACCACAATCAGATCCCGGTATTTTCCAAAGGCTTCAAACAGGGCCTCTCCGGTTTTAATTCCGTATTTCTTTGCGGGAATGCTTTTCGCCAGAATAATCCCGTTTCGCTTTTTCGGGTCTCCCGCCACCACCGAGGGGACCCTTCGAAGATCCAGGGTTTCTCCTCTTTCCAGTCGGTCCTTTGCTTCCCAGGATAAATAGGCACTGTTTACATCGATATGGAAAATCACTTTCATCTTCATCAACACCCTCTCGGAACGTTTGTTCTTTCATCATACAGAACGAACGTTCTTATGTCAAGGGCTTTTCAAAT
>CAZTIJ010000286.1:0-2733 GCA_964613365.1 uncultured Clostridiaceae bacterium
TTACATGGGGTTTATTTCTTTCAAATTTTGCTTTAGACATTCTTCTTCCTCCTCTATTTTATGAGTTTATTTCTTGCCTTCTTTAATTTCTTCCGCAATGCTTTGGGGTACTTGCTCATAGTGGTCAAAGTGCATGGTGTAGTTGGCCCGTCCCTGGGTATTGGATCGAAGGTCCGTGGAATATCCGAACATTTCTCCAAGGGGCACAAAGGCTTTGATGGCCTGTACGCCCCCCACTCGAGGCTCCATACCTTCTACCTTCGCCCGTCGGGAGTTCAAGTCTCCGATACAATCTCCCATGTACTCTTCCGGGGTTACAACTTCCACTTTCATGTAGGGCTCCAACAGTACCGGCGTTCCTTTTCGAAGACCTTCTTTAAAGGCCATGGATCCGGCAACTTTAAAGGCCATTTCCGAGGAGTCCACATCATGGTAGGAACCGTCATATAGTTCCACTCGCACGTCCACAACTTCAAATCCTGCAATCTCACCGTTTTCCATAGCTTCCTGGATTCCGGCATCCACGGCGGGGATGTATTCCTTAGGAATGGCCCCTCCAACAATTTTGTTGTCGAACTCATAACCGGCTCCCGGTTCTTGAGGATAGATTCGCAGTTTAACGTGACCGTACTGTCCTCTACCACCGGATTGTCGAGCGTACTTCTTATCGATATCCACTTCTTTGGAAATCGTTTCTTTGTAAGCTACCTGAGGCTTACCAACTGTGGCTTCCACTTTAAATTCCCGAAGCATTCGGTCCACAATAATATCCAGGTGAAGCTCTCCCATTCCGGAAATAATTGTTTGTCCTGTTTCTTCATCGGTGTGGGCTCTAAAGGTGGGATCCTCTTCCGATAGCTTTTGTAGAGCGATACTCATTTTTTCCTGTCCCGCTTTGGTTTTCGGCTCGATGGCTACGGCGATTACCGGCTCGGGGAAAACCATGGACTCTAAGATCACTTGAGAGTTTTCCGCACTGAGGGTATCTCCGGTAGCGGTGTCCTTTAGACCTACGGCGGCGGCAATATCACCGGCGTAAACCTTTGTCAGTTCTTCCCGGGTGTTTGCGTGCATTTGAAGAATACGGCCGATTCGTTCCTTCTTGCCCTTCGTGGAGTTATATACATAGGAACCGGATTCTAAGGTTCCGGAATATACTCGAAAGAAGGCAAGCTTTCCAACGTAAGGGTCCGCCATGATTTTAAAGGCCAGCGCTGAAAAAGGTTCGTCGTCGGAAGCTTTTCTGGAAACTTCCTCGTCGGTATCCTTTAACAGTCCGGTAATGGGAGGTACATCCAAGGGGGAGGGCATAAGTTCTACAATGTAGTCCAACAATCGCTGTACCCCTTTGTTTTTGTACGCCGAACCACAAAATACCGGTACCATTTTATTATCAACGGTTCCTTTTCGTAATCCGTCCATGATTTCATCCTGGGTGATTTCTTCTCCCTCAAGATACTTCATCATTAATTCTTCGTCGTTTTCCGCTACGGATTCCACCAGTTTTTCCCGGTATTCCTCCGCAAGCTCTTGTAGATCTTCAGGAATTTCCACAACGTCCATGTCCTGACCAAGGTCGTCGTTATAAATGGTGGCATTCATCTTCACAAGATCCACAATTCCTTTGAAGTGGTCTTCTTTTCCGATGGGAAGTTGTACCGGCACCGCATTGGCGCCCAGTCGATCCTCCATCATGCTTACCACGTTAAAGTAATCCGCTCCTAGAATATCCATTTTGTTTACAAAGGCCATTCTCGGAACTTTGTACTTGTCCGCCTGTCTCCATACGGTTTCCGATTGGGGCTCCACTCCGCCCTTGGCGCAGAAAACCGCCACGGAACCGTCCAAAACTCTAAGGGATCTTTCCACTTCCACGGTAAAGTCAACGTGCCCTGGTGTATCAATGATATTGACTCTATGATCATTCCACTGACAGGTTGTTGCCGCCGAAGTAATGGTAATTCCCCGTTCTTTTTCCTGCTCCATCCAGTCCATCTGCGAGGCTCCCGCATGGGTTTCGCCTAGCTTTCGGATTCTACCTGCGTAAAACAAAATTCGCTCCGTTGTGGTTGTCTTACCGGCATCGATGTGAGCCATAATTCCGATGTTTCTCGTTCTTTCCAATGGGAATTTTCGTGACACTGTAATCCTCCTCTCACATACTTAAAGGCAAACTCTTATTAGTTTTACCATCTGTAATGTGCAAATGCTTTGTTCGCCTCTGCCATTTTGTGTGTTTCTTCACGCTTTTTAACGGATGCTCCCGTGTTGTTGGCTGCGTCCATGATTTCCTTCGCCAGTCTTTCGATCATACCTTTTTCCCCTCGGGCTCGGGTAAATCGAATCAACCATCGAAGTCCTAAGGTTTGCCTTCTTTCCGGTCGAACTTCCACAGGTACCTGATAGTTAGAACCTCCGACTCTTCGAGCCTTTACTTCCAATACCGGCATAATGTTTTCCATCGCCTTTTCAAAGACTTCCTCCGGGTTTTCACCGGTTTTTTCTTGAATGATTTCAAATGCTTTGTATACGGTGTTTTGGGCTTTCCCTTTTTTCCCGTCAAGCATTACATTGTTGATTAACTTGCTGACTACTTTGCTTCCGTAAATCGGATCCGCCAGCACTTCTCTTTTGGGTACACTTCCTTTTCTTGGCACTTGTCTTCCCTCCTCAAATATAAAATTGGGTCATCGGTACTCGACACTTAAGTAGTGGCCGTCGTGCTCTATATAT
>CAZTIJ010000287.1:0-2732 GCA_964613365.1 uncultured Clostridiaceae bacterium
GCATTGGTATCTTCAAATTTCTTCGCTTCATTAAAAAGAAATTCTTTTTTATCTTCAATTTTTTTTGCCTCCAGATCCCTTAGCTTAGCTAAGTTTTCCGGCGACGGAGCATACCCGTCAGCGGAGGTAGCTACCCAAGAGTAGTCTTCATAAGCATGCAACAAAGTGACCTCATGGATCCCGCAATCAGCCGTTAGTTGATGTGCCTTGTCGATAGCTCTTTGACTGGCCTCGGAACCATCGTAACATACAAGTATTTTCATCGAATCCCTCCTCGTTTTCAAGTTCTGTTAACTTTCCATTCTCATCCCTTCACGAATCCATGACTTCGATTTATTTAACTACCATAACGCTGACATTGGTCCCTTGCATAACTGCATTGCTGACGCTTCCCAAAACCACTTTCCGAATGCCTCCAAGACCTCGACTTCCGATAATGATCAGATCGTATTGTCCTTCTTCTGCTACCTTTGTAATCACCCTAGCAGGATGACCGTGTACGGTTTTGATATCCACTACCGCTTCGGTGTCTTCAAAAATATTAGCGAGCTCCCTGATTTTCTCTTCCTTTTCTTTTATCTGACTCTCCTCAAATTTTTCAAGCTTTTTTAACATGTCCGGCGATGGAGCATACCCGTCCCCCATGGAGATCCAGTAATTATCCTGATAGGCATGAATGATTGTGACCTCATGGATCCCGCAGTCCGAAGTTAGTTGATGAGCTTTTTCAATGGCACGATGACTTGGTTCTGAACCATCATAACATACTAACAATTTCATAATCATCACTCTCCCTTTCGTATCCCGATAACATTCTCACTATATTTATACCCTGTGTTTAGATTAACAAACGAAAAGGGTCCTCTAATTCAAATTTTCTAATGCGCCTTCATAGACTTGATAATCTTCACGATTATGCAGTACAAAACGGATTACCTTTACACTCCTTAATGTGGGAATCACTTCTTTGATTGTTGAAAAAGCCACTTTTTTGGCTTCCTCCATGGGATAACCGAAGGCTCCGGTGGAAATAGCAGGAAACGCTATGGATTGAATGCCATTCTCCTCCGCAATTTTTAAAGCTTTTCGGTAGCAGTCGCCTAGTAACTTTTTCTGGGGTTTATCCTTTCCGTAAACCGGTCCCAGACAATGAATTACATAGTCATTAGGTAAGTTGTAAGCGGCGGTGATCACCGCATCCCCCGGTGAAATCGGTGCTAATTCCCGGGTTGCCTTCTCTAGCTTCGGACCGGCTCCCCGGTGGATGGCACCTGCCACGCCACCCCCTCTCTTAAGTTCAGCGTTTGCGGCATTGACAACCGCCTCTATATTCTGTTGACCGGCAATATCTTCTATTATGCATTGTACAATTACCCGATCAATTGTTCTTTCCATCATTACCCTTCCCTTCCTCTACAACTTCTTTCATTTGAACTCGGGATTCCGGTTTAACCTCCTGTTTTCTTCGACGATCCAAAATGCTTAGCAGTATATAACTGAGTACTAAGAATAGTAAACCGGTGACAACACTAATAATCTCTGCAAAATCTTCATACCCCAAACTTCTTCCTAATTGAAGCCCTACCAAAACGCCAATAACCATTACCACCAGAGGAATAATGTATACATAGAATGCACTGCTTGAAATTTTGGGACTTTCAATTTCAACCAGTACCCTCTGGCCTTTATTTGCTCCTAATTTGTTCTCAACTTCCACGAGTTGATCCTTGCCGGCACAATGGCTGCAAGATTTTTGTGCTCAACCACAGCTACTGGAAGGAGCAATTCGAACAATCGCCTTTTGATCCTTTGTTTCTTGTACGGTTCCTATGGTTCTCATAGGGGCATCGCCTCCTTTGATCTGCCTCTTTAGTTAAATATCTACCCTAAACTGTGGAAATTATTGCTTAAATTTATCGATTATCAACCCTTAGTGTTTCCCCAACCATTTTTTAATATAATTTATAAGTGTTGTTTTCTGTTTTTTTTCAGTATTAAGGGGCTTTCTATTTCCCTTTATTTCCTCTTCCCGTTGCTGCTGTGAGGAAGTGGTCTTACCAAAAGCAGTTTGAGGCTCTTTATTTTTCATCCCTTGGTTTTTACGGGATTGCACGCTTTCAATAAGACCCTCTAAGTGTTTTAAATTAATGGGCTTACTTATATATCCATCCATACCGGCATCCATACACTTTTTCTCGTCTTCCTTCATGGCGTATGCACTCATTGCAATGATTTCCGGTTGGGGAAGCTCTAGATTCCGTATTCTTTTTGTAGCCTCATAACCATCCATCACCGGCATTTGACAATCCATTAACACCAGATCATAGTCTTCTGTTTTTAATTTATCCAAGGCTTCAGCTCCATTACTGGCCACATCACAGCGCACTCCTTTTTTTTCTAGCAATTCCACCATGATCTCCTGGTTCAATTCTTGGTCCTCGGCCACTAAAACCTTGGGTTTGATAATCTCTTTTGGTTCACCGGAAGATTCAACGGTTTTTTTATCTTTTTTCTCATCATTCAACGATTTTTCTGCCCTTTCAAAGGGTAAACAAACCGTAAATACACTTCCTTTGCGATAATCACTTTTCACTTCAATGGTACCCTCCATTAATTCCACTAAGGTTTTGGTGATCTTTAGTCCCAGACCCGTCCCCCCATATAAGCGAGTGTGACTCTGGTCGATCTGAGAAAAGGTTTCATACAATTTATCAAAGTCCGCCTCTTTAATA
>CAZTIJ010000288.1:0-2730 GCA_964613365.1 uncultured Clostridiaceae bacterium
AAGTGTTAGGCACGTTAGGTTTTAGGGATTCCATTCAAATCATAGGAGAAGTTAAGGATTCCGAGTGGCTAAGAGGTGAAGTAGATGGGGAGGAAGTGTATCTCTTTGGGGGGTACATAAGCAAAAACCGCCCACCCGAGCCTACTCCAGAGCCAGCACCAACTCCTGCACCTGCACCAACTCCCAGTCTGCCGAGTGGCGGTTCAAGTAGTGGCGGTTCTTCAGGTGGTTCAAGTAGTGGAGGATCTTCAGGAGGTTCTAGTGGCGGTTCTAGCGAACCAGTTCCACCAGCAGAGGATAATAATGATGGAGAGTTACCTCCAGGAATTACAATAGGGGACCCAGATGAGGATCGAGATTATGATTTCAACAACCCATAAAAGGTGTTTTGCATGATGAAGGCGGGGAAGTTGAAGAATGCAAAGCCATTCAAATATGAGGAAAAAAAGGTTTAATGTAGAGAAGGAAAAATCTATCCACTTTTATTGAGGAGGGAAAGGAGGTCGATTGAGAATCAGAAGTATTTGCAATCGTTATTTTCTCATATGTTGCTAATTATTAGCACGACAAAAAAATGAATCGACTTTAATTTGAAGTAAAACCCCTGATAATGGGAGGGGGTTCTTTATATGTGATTACAGGAAAAAAAGTCTATTCCCCCACTTTTGAAAAACTTTGATCCCCGCTGACTCTTTGTGTTGACTTATCCCTTGGGGACACCTTTATACTATAGGATAACGGAAGGTATTGAGAAATAGTATGGAAAAAAAGTAAAGGAGGCGGAAAAAGTGAATATCAAAGAGGCAGCGAAGCGAACGGGGCTCACCAAAAAGGCGATTAAGTATTATGAGGGGGAGGGATTGATTCAACCGAAGAAAAATCCGGAGAACAACTATCGGGAGTATTCCCAGGAGGACCTGACCAGGCTGAATCTGATCGCCGCCATGCGAATGCTGGATATCCCCGTGGAGGAGATCCACCGGGTAATACAGCAAGGAAAATCCCTTACCCAAGTGGCCAGGGACTTTAGACAGGTGGTGGATCAGAAAGTAAAAACCTTAGAAAACAGCCGCTTGATTTTATCGGAGCTGATTGAGGAAGAAGTGGAGGATCCATCGGCTTTTCAGCACCGGGTGGTCCGGCTGAAAGAAGCCCTGGAAATGAGTCCGGAGCAGCGACAGCAGTACGTTTCCAAACGGCTTGAACAAATCTTTCCCGGGGGCTTCGGTGCCTTGCTGGTCCGGGTGAACCACCCCTTTTTCAACTTCACCATCGAGACGAAGGCCCAGGAAGAAACCTGGCTGGCCTTCGTGGAATATCTGGATTCCTTTGAGGATCCGGATCCCAATCATCCCTTTTTACAAATGTTCCGGGCTAGCGAAGCG
Source organism: uncultured Clostridiaceae bacterium (assembly GCA_964613365.1). Classification (GTDB taxonomy): domain Bacteria; phylum Bacillota; class Clostridia; order Peptostreptococcales; family T1SED10-28; genus Isachenkonia. The sequence continues at coordinate 1,386 of CAZTIJ010000288.1, forward strand.
GCCATGGCCCAGTACTTAAGGAATCAAGAACAGGAGGTTCGGGCCTTGCTGGAAGGGGACCGGGAAAAACGACGGGAAATTCGCCGGGGGATCCGAGAGTTTATGCTGGCCTTCGAACAGCAGGAAGGGTTTCAGGAGCGTTATCAGGAAAACCTGGACAAAAGCCGGGATCTTTTTGCCACCATGGAAGACCGGGAGGGGGAATTCAGCCGATTTATGGAAGATCTGAACGAAGACTATAGGCGCTACAATGAAATTTATCAAGGAATTGTAAAGGAAGTGGAGGCGGAGACCGGCCTTTCCATGGAGGATCTAATCAATCCCCGGGAAAGTTAAAAACACTGAATAGGAATGTGCTCATCGCCTTGACGGGTTCCCCGGTAATAAGGTAGTATATAAAGGTACTAATCCCGGTAAATAAATAACGCAGAGTAAAGGGCTGATGCAATATTTACTATAGATTGGAAAACTTAAGAAATTAAGGAGGGATGACCATGGCTTGGGAACAAAAAAAGCCCCTTTATAGACCCCGCTACCCTGTCCAGGCTCTTGAAAAGGCCCTGGATATTATCGAACTGCTAAGCAGCCTGAAATCCGACAAAGGTTTGGGCGTGAGCGAAATAAATGAACGGCTGGGGATTGGAAAAAGCACGGTGCACCGATTGTTGGACACCCTGGTGGCCTATGAATACGTGGAACGGATGGAAAGCAACCGTTACCGTCTAGGCTGGGGGATGTTTGAAATCGGCAGTGCACTACCAAGGCAACGGAAGGTCGGCAGTGTGGAAAGCAATATTTTAAAACAGGTCAGCAACAGCATCAATGAAACCGTAAACTTAGGGGTGCGAAGCGGAACCGACGTGGTGATCGTGGAAAAGAGAAATCCGGAGCAGCTCTCCAGAATCCGTGTGGATTTTGAAGTGGGAGAACGGGAACCCTTTCATGCCACCGCCATGGGAAAGCTGTTTTTTTCGGAACTGGATGAAGGGGTCAAGGAAGAACTGCTTCGTGGCTATCATTATGAAAGGCTGACGGAACATACCATAAAGACCCATGAAGCGATGATGGAAGAATTAGAAAAGGTGAAAAACCAAGGGTATGCCGAGGATCGGGAAGAGTTCAGCCCCGGAATTTATTCTGTCGGAATGCCGGTACGGGGTCACCGAGGGGACATCGTAGCGGTAATCAGTGTTCGGGGACCGGCTTTTCGCTTTGACCAGGAAAAGATCAAACAAGTTTTAAAGGAGCTGACAAAAGCCACGGAGGAACTGTCCACCCATTTAGGGTACCGGGAATAAGCAGGGAATAAAAAGGGAATAAGAAGGGAATAACAAGGAAGTAAGGG
>CAZTIJ010000289.1:0-2725 GCA_964613365.1 uncultured Clostridiaceae bacterium
TCTCCGATAAAGAAAAAATTTCATGAAGTTGTTCAAATAATTGATGGTTTCTATCCGATATAACCGTCATCAGCATCCTTCGTACTTCCATGGCCTCTTCTTTCGTTAGATCTCCGGGAAACAGCTCGATTACCTTTTTTTCCTTTCCACAGCATTTTTTATGTTTTTTTCCGCTACCACAGGGACAGGGTTCATTCCTTCCTACTTTTTTCAAACTATCGACTCCTTTATGTTTTCTGTGTTTCTTTTATTTTACCTCTTTTGTATAGAAGAATCAAAATCATTATTTTAGTATTCGAGATATCTTTTAATATCTGTCCCCTGTATTTCTAAAAAACCTAGACTTATGGGTAAGCTAAATCTTCTAGGTCCTGCACTGCCGGGGTTAAAGTACAGTACCCCCTCTTTCATTTCTTCCTTCGGTTTATGGGAATGGCCGCTAATAACGATTTGATAACCCTTCTCCCTAAGTAAACCGTGGGTGTCTGAAATCACACCGATTTTTTTCATTTGGATCAACTCCTTGTGCCTCTTAAACGGCATCCCTTTTGTATACCACTTCAAAATCTTCAAAAACCACCGGCATATCCTCGGTAAACTCATAGCCCAGCATTTTTCCTTCTTCTTTATAAAATTTGATATGTCCCTGCTGCCATGAGGCCAGGGTATCGTCCTCCCCTTCCCGTTTGGCAATGTCATAGGTGATTTCGGAAAAAGGCAGGACGGTGACCGCGGTGGTTTCAATTACACAGTGGGGTACCCCCTTCCAGTCGGTAACAATACTTAAGTCCCCTACGGTCGGTAGCGGCTCCCCTTCGCATTCATAACTCCACAAGCTGCTGGCCGTCGCCTTCTTTTGCCCGATCAGCACCAATCGAAGCAGTTCATTCGCCCATTTTTCCGTCAACTCAAAGTGAAACACCTCTAGGTATTTGCTATTTTCCCTTCTTCCGGTGGCGGTTAAAAATTCTTTCCAAAACTTATCAATTGCTTCCTGTGAGTACCGTTCGTTTTCCATGTTCATTCCTCCTATTCTTTTTCGAATCACTATCCGTCGCTTTCCGTATCCGCTCTTCTAAAGAGAATACAGCGTTGGAATATTCGACGGAGGGCTTCAACGCCAACTCCACTGTTTTAGTTCCTTCTCTTCTTTCCCTCCTCCCCGCTTAAAATCTTTATAATGTTTTTTTTGCCGCTTGATTTTCTTTTTCGCCACCTTTTTTTGAAGGAGTATCTGCTTTTGTCTGTGGAGTTTTTCTTCCGTCTTTAGCTTTATATAACTCTCCCACCGATCCTGGCTAAGTCTATTCGTCTTAATCGCCTCACCTACGGCGCAACCGGGCTCCTGTTCATGTTTACAGTCCGTAAACCTGCAATGCTTTGCCAGGGTCTCAACATCTTTAAAGGCTTGATCCAGCCTTTCATAACTGAATAACCCCACCTCTCTCATTCCCGGGGTGTCAATATAAAGAGCCCCGTTTTTCAGCGTGAACATCTGCCGATGGGTTGTGGTATGGCGTCCTTTTTGATCATCTTCCCGAACTTCAGCGGTCTTCATGATTTCCTCACCCATCAATAGGTTCAGCAGTGTGGATTTTCCCACCCCGGAGCTTCCCAGTACCATATAGGTCTTTGAAGGCTTCAAATAGGACCAAAGGGCATCAATCCCTGTTCGGGTAACGGCGGATACGGACAAAATGTCCACTCCGGGAAAGGCCTCTTCCAGAGTTGTCGCCTTTTCACGGACTTCCTCCTCCGCTGCCAGATCCGTCTTCGACAGCACCACCATCGGAATAGATCCTGCATCCCATACCATTGCAATGTAGCGGTCCAGTCTCGCCACATTGAAATCTCCGATAACCGACTGGACCAATATGCAAAGATCCACATTCGCTCCAATTACCTGGGCTTCAACGCCATCGGCCTCCTGTCTTTGTAAACAGCTTCGACGGGGCAGTACATCCTTAATTACCGAGGGGCCCTGCTCGTTGTACTCAATGGCTACCCAATCACCCACGGCGGGATTTTTCGCTGCATAGAGATTTTCAAAAATCATTTTTCCCGATATCCGGGCCTCTTTTTCTCCCCACTCCGTTTGAACCCGGCATCGGTCCGCAAATACCGCGGTTACCCTTGCAGCCTTCAAGTTTTTTGTCTGTTCCTGATTTTGATGTTCTCTTTGGACCTTCTCATAATCCGATTCCCACTTTTCATTCCATCCATAATTATTTAAATTCATTGGTTTCCTCCTGTTTTTTATGTTTTTCCAAAGTTTTTTCTCCCCTATTTTGGGCACAAAAAAACCACAGAATAACTCCTGTAGTTTTTGGCATGCAAAAGGCACGATAACCTTATCGTGCCTTAGTTTTACTAAATATTCATAGGCTAGGGGTTATTACTTTTTTGGTCAACACAACAAAGAGTTGTACTGACAGGCTATTCAGTTCGATGGATTTACCTCAATTTTTCTCTTTTCCATAATAAATTCTCCCCTTCCCTAGTGATTTTTAACTACAGTACAATTATTATACCCTCTTGTCATATGAAAGTCAATTGGGAATATTCAAATTCTTGTTCTTTTAGATCTTTATAAGGGGTATTCCATTTGATAGTCCCTGGGGTCACTTTCATAGATTTCCTGATTGATTTCCACCGCTTTCCTGCAGCCCAGAGCAAAGTAAAATGCAATGGTCTCCTCTGCTGATCCGACTGCAATATAAAATTT
>CAZTIJ010000290.1:0-2696 GCA_964613365.1 uncultured Clostridiaceae bacterium
GTTTTCCTTTATCTCCCGAGGACTATGCAGATTACGCCGAAGAATTATATGAGGCTGGGGTGAAGATTTTCGGTGGTTGCTGCGGAACCAGACCTGCGACGATTAAAGCCTTGAGAAACAAACTTTCGGGAAGGCCCTACCGCCCACGGGAAAAAAGTAAAATGGATCCCTTTATCTGTTCCTATAATCAAGGACTGTTTATAGAGGAGCCTACCATTGTGGGAGAACGAATCAACCCTACAGGAAAACCTCATCTTGAGAAGGCATTAAAAACCGGAGATTACGGTGCGATACTACAGGAGGGGATCCTTCAAAGAAAAGAGGGAGCAAGAATACTGGATGTTAACACCGGGATCGCAGGAGTCAGGGAAGACACTGTGTTACCCGAAGTGATTCAAGCCCTTCAGCAGGTCGTCCCGATACCACTGCAAATAGATACCTCCGATGTGAATGCCTTGGGAAAAGCTCTTCGAATTTATAATGGAGTACCAATCATAAACTCTGTAAACGGAGGGAAAGTATCCTTGGAAAAAGTCCTGCCCTTGGCAAAAAAATACGGAGCGAGCATCATTGCTTTGACCTTGGATGATCAGGGGTTACCGAAAACGGCAGAAAAAAGAATAGAAATCGCAAAGAAAATTATCCATCGTGGGAAAGCTTTGGGAATTCCCAAGGAACGGTTTATTTTTGATCCCTTAGCCTTGACAGTAGCCCATGAAGGATCTCAGGTAAAGGAAAGCTTAAAGGCTTTAAGAATCATGAAAAGGGATTTGGGATGTAAAACCATTTTGGGTTTAAGCAATATTTCCTATGGCATGCCTAATCGAAATCAAATTAATCGGAGTTTTTTAACGTTGGCCTTATACGAGGGCCTGGATTTACTAATGATGGATCCCGGCGATCCAGGAATGAAAGAGGCCCTGGCTTTATATAAACTTCTTTCCAATCAGGATCCTCAAGGAAAGAGCTTCAGCCGCAATCATTCCCCATTGAATCACGAAGGGTTGACGGACCAAAATGTCTGGAAAAATCTGTTGTTGGATGGGGATGCCCAAGCTTTTCTAAAGGAAATCAAAAGGTGGATGAATAACCGATCCTATCAGCGGACCGACTATGAGAACTTCATTGAAGAGGAGTTGCTTCATGCCTTTGACTTCATCGGTGATCTCTACGATCGGGAAGAGGTGTACTTGCCCCAGCTTATACAGGGAGCGGAAGTATTGAAAGCCGGTATCCGCTTAATTAATAAAGAATTATCCGCTGATGAATCAAAGGGAGAACAACCCGGGAAAAACGGAAAAATCCTTTTGGCCACCGTGGAAGGGGATCTACACGACATCGGGAAAAATATATTTAAGATTTTGGTGGAAAATTATGGATTCCCCGTGAAGGACTTAGGAAAAGACGTAAAAATCGAAAAGATTTTAGAGACAATGAAGGAAGAGCCCTATGCAGTGGTGGGTTTATCCGCTTTAATGACCACTACATTAGGTTCTATGGAAAAATCTATTAAGGCCATTAAAACCCATTATCCCGAAAGTCGTATTATTGTTGGAGGAGCCGTGATCACAGAGACCTACGCAAAAAAAATGGGAGCCGACGCCTACGCAAAGGATGCCAGACAGGGGGTTCATCAAGTGAAAAACTGGCTGGGGTAGTAGTTTTGCCCCCCGATAGAGAGTTCAAAGGGCTTTAGCGGCTTTAGTTTTCATCAATAGAGCAATGGATAGGGCAAGGTTCCAAAACATGGGAACGGGAAACTCAAAGGATGAACTCTGAATTTCCTGTTGCCATGTTTTTCTTTGGCAAAATAAATAAAAGAAGTTAAAGATTGAGAAAGAGGGACAAAGAAATAACGAAACGGTCTTAACCTGATGTAAAATATAGGATATAATGAAAAATATAACGGAAAAACATGAACACAGGATTTAATTGAATGATATTAGTGACTAATTAATGAGGGAGATATTCTATGGAAATTCAAAACAATATTCATGACACAGCACTGATATTTGAGGGTGGGGGTATGCGGGCCAGTTATACCGCAGGTTTTGTAAATCAGCTGCTGGAAAATGAACTGTATTTTGATTATGTTGCGGGGATATCCGCCGGGGCAAGTCATAGTGTGAATTATTTATCCAGGGATCAGGAACGAACGAAAAAATCTTTTGTGGATTTAGTCAAAGACCCAAATTTCGGAGGGTGGGGATCCTTAATGAAGGGAGAGGGATATTTTCGGGCAAAATACATTTATGAGGAGACCCCTCACGAAAATGCAGCCCTTCCCCTGGATTTTAAAACCTTTTGGAAGAACCCTGCTAAAATGCGTGTGGGAGCCTTTGACATCAATAAAGGGGAAATCATTTACTTGAAAAAAGAAGATATTAGAGAAATGGGGGATTTGATGAAGATGGTTAGGGCATCCTCTTCCATGCCAATGTTTATGCCTATCACAGAGTTTAAGGGACGACACTATTTAGACGGCGGAATTGATGGAGGCATAGCCCTGGATGCAGCAAAAAAAGACGGTTATAAGAAGTTTTTTGTATTACTTACCCGACCGAAGGGCTATCGGAAATCTCCGGTGAAGTTTGGGCCTCTGATTAAAGCCTATTACCGGAAATACCCCCGGGTTGTGGAGGCTTTGCTGACTCGGCATATTCGCTACAACCAAACCCTGGATGAGCTGAAAGATC
>CAZTIJ010000291.1:0-2678 GCA_964613365.1 uncultured Clostridiaceae bacterium
AAGCGGCGATAAAAGAGCTGAAATTAAAGGAGGAAGGATTGCTTTTGGGCCGACAACTGAGGAGCTTAAAAGAAGCCGGTGACCCGGATCTTGTGATTCTATCCCCCGGGGTACCTATGGAAATTCCTCTTATCCTGGACGCAAAGAAGAAATGCGTTGAAGTAATTGGAGAAACGGAACTAGCTTATCGTTTAAAGAAAGGCCGATTGGTGGCAATTACCGGAACCAATGGGAAGACCACAACCACAGCCTTAACCGGAGAGATTTTTAAAAAAGAAAAGCCAAGAACCCATGTTGTGGGAAATATAGGCGTACCTATGATTTCAAAAGTGTTAGACTCTGACGAGGAGGATTGTTTCATTGCCGAGGTTAGCAGCTTTCAACTTGAGAGCATTGAAAGCTTCAAGCCGGACATTGCTGCGATCCTAAACTTGACTCCCGATCATTTAAACCGTCATAAAACCATGGAAAATTATATACGATGTAAAATGAATATATTCAGCAATCAAGGAAGTAGTGAAATCGCAGTGATAAACTACGATGATCGGATATTGAAGGACATAACACAGGATTTACCCAGTCAGAAATTATACTTCAGTCGTTTGGAGACTCTGGATGAAGGTGTTTTTATAAAAACGGGAAAGATTACCGTCAGAGTTAAGGGTGAGGATTATGAAGTTGTCGATCAAAAAGATTTGAGGATTTTAGGTGAGCATAATGTGGAAAACGCTTTGGCCGCTACGGCGATTGCCTGGAGCGCGGGGATAAGCCTCGAAAGTATCCGGGGGGGATTAAAGTGTTTCAAAGGGGTAGAACACCGTATGGAAGTCTGCGGAAATATCAATGGGATTACCTTTATCAATGACTCTAAGGGCACGAATCCAGAGGCCTCCATAAAAGCGGTGGAAGCGCTGAAAGCACCGACTATTCTTTTGGCCGGAGGGATGGATAAAGGCGCTGATTTTCAAGGGCTGATTGATCGTCTTCCAGGAAAGGTAAAGTGTCTGGTTCTTTATGGAGAGACGGCGCCGATCATAGAAAAAACCGCCCGGGACAAAGGATTTAAAAACACCGTAAGAGTAAAAAATTTAGAAGACGCAACAAAATATGCCTTTACCCAGGGGGACACCGGAGATGTGATTTTATTATCTCCTGCATGTGCCAGCTGGGATATGTACTCAAGTTATGAAAAACGGGGTGAGCATTTCAAAGAGATTTTGGAGAATTTAAGGAGGGTATCCGATGATTAAGAAAAACGCAACGGACTTAACCATAGTTTTTGCCGTTGCAAGTTTGGTAACCATTGGACTCATAATGGTATTCAGTGCCAGTTACACGTACTCTTTGATTCAAAACAATGATGGACTCCATTATTTGAAGCGTATGGGTATGTGGACGGTTTTGGGTAGCATCGGCATGTTCATTGCTTCGAAGATTAAGTATATTATTTGGAAGCGTTGGTCAAAGTTTATCCTTTTCGTGAGCTTTGTAGCCCTGCTACTTTTGTTCACCCCCTTGGGGATAACCGTAAATAATGCAACACGATGGCTTGGTGCCGGACCAATACGGGTTATGCCCTCAGAAATTGCGAAGTTAGCAATGATCATTTATTTAGCTGCATCCATTGAAAAAAAAGGAGAAGGGCTGAGATGTTTTTTTACAGGGATCCTTCCGTATATGCTCCTTGGCGGTTTTTTTTTCTACTTGATAAACAAACAACCTGATTTAAGTACCGCCCTAGTAGTGATGGCCATAATGATCACCATGATATTCGTTGGCGGAATGAAAATTTCACACTTTTTTATTCTAGTAGGTTCAGTGACTTTCGGGATGGGATTTATGCTTTACCAATTAATTTTTGTTGCTGAGAGAGCGAGCTACCGTACGGATCGCTTAATGACCTTCATAGATCCTTGGGCCTATGCTCAGGGAGAGGGGTACCAAATTATTCAGTCCCTATACGCCCTAGGCGTTGGGGGAATTCTCGGGAAAGGGCTGGGAAAAAGCGTACAAAAACATTTGTATCTTCCCGAGGCCCATAATGACTTTATTTTTTCCATAATCGGCGAAGAATTAGGGTTTGTTGGGGGCCTGGTAGTTATCTTATTGTTTATGGTTTTAATATGGAAAGGCATTAAAATCGCCATGAACGCCCCAGATCTCTTCGGTGCCTTGATGGCCACGGGTATTGTTACCATGATATCCGTTCAAGTGATTATCAACATTGCCGTAGCTACGTCCTCCATGCCGGTTACTGGCATGCCCCTTCCTTTTATCAGTTACGGTGGGAGTTCTTTGCTGATTTTTATGACTGCAATGGGAATGCTCATCAATATTTCAAAATACTGTGATTTTACTAAAGGAGGCATAAGATGAAAGTAATTATAAGCGGCGGTGGTACAGGAGGACATATTTATCCTGCTCTTGCGATAGCCGATACTATAAAAAGTAAACACCCTGATGCGGAAATTCTTTTCGTAGGAAGAAAAGGTGGTTTGGAAAGTGAGATAATACCCAAGTATGGTTATCCCATGGAGTATATTACCGTAGGGTATTTGAAACGCAAAGTTTCATTTCACAATGTTAAAAGCGGTTGGAAATTAATACAAGGTCTTGCTCAGTCGGCAAAGATTCTACGGCGGTTTTCACCCGATGTGGTAATAGGTACCGGTGGGTTC
>CAZTIJ010000292.1:0-2657 GCA_964613365.1 uncultured Clostridiaceae bacterium
TCCATAAAAGACAAAAGTCCGGATATGACATCCCAAGGAAAAAAAATAGTAAGCAAATGCCTGGCTCTTGGAATCCCTTTGTCTTTATTATATTTTAGCCAACATAATGCTTATCGCCATAACTATAAAAGTTTCACGTTGTTAAAATTACAACGGACACTAAATCCTCGAAACGGGGTCCTTAGGTTGGCCAAATATCTAGTCCTTGGTGGGGTTCTTTATAAGGGAGCTCTGTGGGGAATGAATAGAAAATATCGAAACCAGGAAAAAGTGGAAAAGATGCTTAAAAAAGAATCTAAGGAGTTGTACCATAGAGGAAAAAAATACTTAGAGGAAGATCTGTATCATGTCTCGAAAATCCTTGGAAATAAAACCGCGAATAAGCATCAAGAAAATTTTATTATGATGATGGAAAAAACCTTATTGATGATGGACGGTAACCATTAGCAGGCTGCATGGGAGATACGTCTTCGAATTAAATTGCTTTGCATCTTGAAAAAAGCGGTCATATCGATTACACTAGGATGAGCATATTTTAGGAGTGAACACATGAAACTTGAAGGAAGAGCTATTAAAAGTTTAGATTTTACTATCCTTGCTGTGGTATTAATGATTTCAACCTTTGGGGTAGTAATGATTTCCAGCGCCACTAATAATTTAGCCAACAGTGATGCCTATATACAGACACAATTAAGCTCAATGCTTCTAGGACTCTTTCTGATTACCATAATCCTATTCTTTGATTATAAAACCTTTGGAAACTTTTATATACTGATTTATTTTTTCTCCATCGTGTTACTGGTGGCAGTGTTAGTAGCCGGAATAGGTGGAGAGGATTGGGGGGCTAACCGCTGGCTTTATATCGGAGGCTTTGGTTTCCAACCTTCGGATTTCGCCAAAATCGGGATTATCATCTCCCTCGCAAAGGTTATCAGCGAGCATCATGAAACCATAAACGAGTTTAAAACCCTAGGAAAGATATTAATTCTTACTGGTATCCCCATGGGCCTTGTGTATATGCAACCTGATTTAGGAACCACCCTGGTTTTTCCTGCTTTCACCTTCGCCATGCTATTTGTGGCGGGATTAAAATATAAGTACATTCTGGTGACCGTTTTAGGGGCTCTAGCCAGTGCTCCTTTTGCGTGGAACTTTCTGAATGAATATCAGCAGCGAAGAATCAGAGTTTTTATCGATCCTACCCTGGATCCCATGGGTGACGCCTATCAAATCACTCAGTCCATATATGCAGTGGGATCCGGCATGTTAACCGGTAAAGGTCTTAACGAAGGAATTCAAAGTCAGCTGGGCTTCTTGCCGGAAAAACATACGGACTTTATTTTTTCAGTAATTGCAGAGGAAATGGGTTTTGTCGGAGTGTCGATTTTATTATTGTTGTATATGCTCCTTCTGGTTAAAGGCATTATGGTGGCAAAGCGTTCTAAAGATCATTTTGGATCTGTACTAGCGGTAGGCATTGTCTCTATGTTGGCCTTTCATATTTTTGCTAATATACTCATGACGATAGGCTTAATGCCAGTTACTGGAAAACCTCTGCCTTTTGTAAGTTATGGAGGGACTTTCATGTTATCAAACATGATAGCCATTGGTCTATTGCTCAATATCAGTATGCGAAGAAAACGGATCAATTATTAGGTGAGAAGGGAATGTTCGGGGAATGAAAAGACCGATCGGTGTTTTTGATTCCGGGTTGGGTGGAATCAGTGTGCTTGCCCAGATGATGATAAGTCTACCGGAAGAGAGTTATGTTTATTACGGCGATTCTAAAAATGCACCCTATGGAGAAAAGTCCAAGGAAGAAGTACTGACTTACTCTTTGGATATTTCAAAAAAACTCCTTGACCAAAAGGCCAAAGCCATGGTTGTTGCTTGTAACACCGCAACCAGTGCAGCCATTAAGGACTTAAGGGGTATGTTTGATATCCCTATCATTGGTATGGAGCCGGCGGTTAAACCAGCCTTGAATATGAAGAACATACAGCGTGTAGTTGTTATGGCAACTCCCTTTACTCTAAGAGAAAAAAAATTCCATGAACTTGTCCAAAATCTCGACACAAATAAGAAAATCGTGAAACTTCCTTGTCCAGGACTTGTCCAACTAATTGAACATGAAGGCGGAAGTGGACCAAGGGTTAGGGAATACCTAAAAAAGTTGTTTATATTCAATAATATCACTCAAGGTGATGTCATGGTTCTAGGCTGTACACATTACGTATTTTTAGCGGAGACCATACGGGAACTTTTTGACAAACAAGTGCCTGTTGTCCATGGAAACACCGGCACCGTGCTTGAACTAGAAAATCAACTGAGGAATAAAAAATTACTCTATTCTAAAGATGACGATACACTCAATCAAAGGGTCCTAAAAGAAAAGTGGCGACTACCTGTAAAAGAACAGGATCTGAAGCGTAACGTTCAAATTTTTAACTCTCATGAGGATTCTAGTTTCAATAGAAAAGGCTGGGATTTGTTGCGATATGAAATGAAGAAGATGTTAAAGTAAATTATATATAACGATTCAGTATTCTCAAGGGGTACAGAAAGAGCTACAAGATTCTTTCCAAATCGGATTGAATCTTGTGGCTGTTTTCTATATAATATACTATATGTAGTACTTGAATCGAGAAATTTCTAGG
>CAZTIJ010000293.1:0-2631 GCA_964613365.1 uncultured Clostridiaceae bacterium
CCTTTTGTACTGACAATTGAAGAGAAGGAAGATGAAGAAGATACCACCCTTCAAAAGGCTTTTCGCTACACCTGTCTGATTGCGGGAGGAATTGTTCATGGTGCCTTCGTAATCGGCGGGCCATTGATCACGGTGTATACCATCTCCGCAGTAAGGGAAAAAGAGAAGTTTCGAAACACCATGAACATGGTATGGCTTATTTTAAATACTTATAACGCCTTCAGTCAGTATCGTTACGGTGCCTGGAGTCCTGAACTGTTCCATGCTTTGGCAATCGGGGTACCCTTAGCGGCCATAGGATTTTTCTCGGGGATGGCTTTTCTTAAGAAAATCAATCGGGAACAGTTCTTGCGAATTGTCTACTGTGTACTGCTGTTTATCGGTTTAAACATGCTAATTCGAAGTGTGTTGGCAGTGTTATAAAACAACAAATAGATACAGAAAGAGATCAAAGGAGGAAACAACAATGAAAGATTTTAACTTCAAAATACCGCAAAATATTGATTTCGGATCCGGACGGCTGAACAAACTTCCGGAAATGTTAAAAGAAAGTAATTCGGACCATGTGTTTCTTATTTCTGATCGGGGGTTGGAAAGCATCGGGCTTGTGAAAAAGGTGGAAGACATTATTCAATCCGAAGGATTGAAATGCACGACCTACTTAGAAGTAAAGCCGAATCCCACTGTGGAAATGGTGAAGGAGGCAGCCTCCCTTTATCAATCATCGGGAGCCACAAGCATGGTGGCACTCGGGGGAGGAAGCCCCATGGACGTGGCAAAGGCCGTAGGCGTGCTGGTAAATTACGGCGGAGAAATTACGGATTATGAAGGGATGCATAAAGTGCCGGGGGCCATTCCACCCATGGTTGCGATTCCCACCACGGCGGGAACCGGAAGCGAAGTCACCGCATCCTCGGTAATTACTGATGAATCCAGAAATTATAAAATGACGGTGTTCAGTTATGAACTCCTACCGAAATACGCAGTTTTGGATCCGGAGCTGATCATGACTGCTCCCGCCTCCATTACCGCCGCCTGCGGTGTCGATGCACTGATTCATGCACTGGAAGCCTATCTTTCAACCAATGCTTCACCATTTACCGACGCCATGGCAGAAAAAGCCCTGGAGCTGATCGGAGCAAACATTCGTCCCTTTGTGGCCAATAGACAGGACCGAGAAGCGGCATCGGCGATGATGCTGGGCAGCACCTTTGCAGGAATTGCTTTTGCCTGGGCAAGGCTGGGGAACGTCCACGCACTCAGTCATCCGGTAAGCGCCTATTTCCATGTATCCCATGGGGTTGCCAACTCCATTTTGCTTCCCGCGGTGATGGAATATAACAGTCTTGCGGACCGAGGTCGATACGAAAGGATTTATCGGTATATTCGGGTAGGCAGTGACACCATAACGAACTTTACACCTGAAATACTGGTGGAAGAGATAAAGAAACTGAACAGGGATTTGGGCATTCCGGAAGGATTATCGAAAGTGGGAGTCAAAGAAGAGATGATTCCTCAAATGGCGGAGGATGCCATGAAGAGTGGAAACATCCTGGTTAATCCGAGACAATCCACTGTGAATGATCTTATTGACTTATACAAAAAAGCCTTATAAAATAGGCGCTATGGAAAGCGTCAATAAAATAATTTAACTCTTTGCAAAGCACTCTGAAGGGGTGAAGGATTGTTCATCCCTTGAGGGTGCATCTAAAAGGATTGAATCGTGAAAATAATAACAATACAAGTCAATAAGGAAAAGCCGCCAAATGAGGAGGTATGAAAATGAGTATCAGTATAGAGAAAGCCATAGAAATAAGTGAGAATAAAAAAGAGAAAGAAGGCATCGATAAAAAGAAACCGATCGGATGGCTGATCGCCGTCTTGGTTCCCTTGATTGTTTCCTTGGTTCCGGTTACGGAAGTGTATACGGAAAGTCTTAGGCTTTTCATGATGATTACCTTATTCGTGATTCTAATTATTGCCTTTGAGTTGCTTCCACAGGTGATTGCAGCATTTTTATTCCCATCCTTGTATTTAATCAGCGGGCTTGTGCCCGTAGAGATTGCTTTCGGATCCTGGACCAGCACAACGGTGTGGATGGTACTGGGAGGGCTGGTTTTTAGTAACGTACTGGAGCAGGTCGGTTTGTTGCGACGGATTGCATATTTTGTAATCAGTAAATGCGGCGGCACCTATGCCGGGGCTCTTTTCGGATGCTTTACTATCGGAGTTATTCTGAATCTGGTTACCTTCTGCTACGGTTGGCTTGTTGCCAGTCCCTTGGTCTATAGTGTTTGCAAGGCCATGAACTTAAAACCGTCCAGAGAGTCCTCCCTGGTTTGTTTTGCCGGTACCCTGGGAGCCACGGGAGCTACCATGTTTCTTTACTATCCGGCTTATTACTCGATTATGGAAGCGGCCATAGGGGAGTTCATTCCCGGCTATACCATGTCGGTCTATGCTTCTTTTCTTTACAACGGCATAGGCATTGCTTTTTATGCATTGACAATTTTTATTTTGATGAAGGTCTATAACACCAAAAAGTTGGATAAAAATCTGGGCAAGGAACTCTTTGAGAAAAAGTATGAAGAGCTGGGAAAAACAACGATCCAGGAGAAAAAAGCGGTGGCC
>CAZTIJ010000294.1:0-2619 GCA_964613365.1 uncultured Clostridiaceae bacterium
GGTTCCTTACATCGCCAGCAATAAACATTTAATAGCGCGTTATCGTCAACTATCATTTGCTTACCCTCCCCCGTATTTATCCAACATATCACTTAACCAAACAGTTAATAGCTCCAATTGTTGATGTTCCGGCATTCTATCAACTATCTTTTCGACTGGCTGCAGCTGCCACACATAACCCCTGTATCCCCACCTGGTGCAGCTGATTTCTATATCGTATCCGTTCCCCAGGTCCCGATAAGCACAAACTGAAAGGTCTATTACTTTCTTTGTGTATTCCGGGCCCAGGTGGTCTAATGCTCTTTTAACTGCCACTGGTGTATAGCTCATTTTTTCACACCCCCGCCGCCCTGTCGTTATTGGTAAAAAATAGGTGATTATTAACACTTTAACACTTCTAACGGCATTTCCCATAAAATAGCCTCGTGAAGTGAAAATGATTATAAAAGGTGGAAAATGCTGTTGAAAGTGTTAAAAGTGTTAATCCAGAAAGTCATGTTTGATTCCAACTCCTACCCAAACCCTTTTTTTGCCGTCATGAATACGGTCAAACCCCTTCGCCTCCATTTTTTGTGTGAACTTCTTTCTTCCCAATGGATACCTTTCGCCATTATCTTTCGACCAGGAAACATAGGCTTCATACAACTGCGTATTATCGGCAATTGCGTGTTCGTCTATATACAGCTTATCTTCCACAAACTCCAGGAGAACATCTTGTTCCTGCTTGTAATCTTCGGTGGCATCCTTTACGCTTTCGGGAATGTCAAGACCAACCTTCTGCCACATCAAACACCCTTCAACTAACCATGCTAATATTGCCGGGCCGGTCGTTTCTGTGTCGCGTAAGGTTTTTTTCACTTGCGGATCCCGCTCATCCTCTGGTATCTGCTTATCAAACGGTATCGTCAATATCCTGCGCCATACTGCGCCATCAGTTCCGGATACCCTGGGCCGGTTATTGGCCGCCAACCACAAATGAAAGGTAGGTAGAAATTCAAAACTTTCCTTGTGTAGGAATCGTGCTGAAACTTTGTCGCCACCGGTTAACTGGTTCACTAATGCTTCAGCCAGTTTTTTCCCGTCATCGACTTCCAGGGACACACAAAACCTTTTGCCGCTTAATCTGGCTATATCGTTCCGGGGTCCTCCTGTAGTCTTATCCCTTGAAAGGAATGTTTCAAAATCGGCCGTAGTAGCATAATCTTCCCCCAGGCAATCGCTTATTGCTGATAGAAGTGTGCTTTTACCTGTTGCTGGTGGACCAAACGGGAAAAACAGTCTTTCCTCTGAAATGTCGCCGGTTATGCTGTAGCCAGCTGCACGCTGGACAAAACTCCTTAAATCTTCATCCGGGAGTATTCTCTCAAGGAATTGCTGAAATGCATCCGACTTTGCGCCTGGCTCATAAATTGACGGGCACAACTTGGAGATAAAATCTTCTTTTGTGTGTTCCTTCAGTTCCCCGGTTCTTAGGTCAACGGTGCCATTTTCACAATTCAACAAGTAATTGTTCTGGTCAAGGTCATTCATCATTATAGGGATTCCTGGTTCACTTCGCGCAAGGGAGATCATAGCTTTAATTCTATTTTCCGATTCGCTTTTAATTGCATGTTTTGCCAACGCTTGCCTTTGATCATCATCCTGCGCGGCAGCTGCTTCTTCGTATATCGCCCCAACTGTATCTTTTCCCCTGCGGTAAATCTCTCCGCTGTTATCGACTTTCCACCGTTTACCATCCCAAACAAGCCATTTCTGTGTTTCAAAAAGATACCTTATTTCAGATCCATGCCGGGCAACTAAACGCCTTGCATTGCCCAAATCCGTTAAATTGTTACCTGTATATGTCGCTTGTTCCTGGAAATCCTCTTTAGCTTTCGATTTCTTCTTTTTGGGTTTGTATATTTCTGTTGTGGATTCAATAGCTTTTTCAACGGTCCCCTGGCCATACGTCCGGCCATCTGCATAATGTTTTTTATCCCACTTCTCCCGGTACAAACCGGATTGCTTGAAAAGCCTGTCCATCATGGCAGCGTTTTTCCCGGTCCAAAAAGCCAGCATATTACAAAGGGCTTGGTCCGCATCGGATTGCGAATCATAGCCGCTGGCATCACCATTCCACAAAGAGGAAAACTTGCTCCCGTTCTTTGATTTCATGGCCAGGTCAATCAGTTCTTTTTCATCCGGTTCATCCGGGCCAGGTTCCGTTTTCGCTTGCTCATTTTCTTTTTTCTGGCCGAATATGTCTTTGTGGATCTCCTTCATTTCTTCCGTCCGCTGCTCAATGGTCAATGGTGTCCCTGGGACGTGATTTCCTGTAACCGTTAGAAACCTGCCTGTTTCGTAGCACTCAAAACTTCCTTTTTTCCTTCCGCCTTCCGGCAGCTCCCCCTTCGCAAAAATCCGGATTCCCCTGCCGCTGGGAGAAACTTCCGTGTAGCTGAACATGTTGGAAATAATAGTTTGCGCCCACAACTGCAAACTGCCGTCTTCTTCAAAACAATTGTCCAGGTCAACTCCAAATATTGTGTCGTCCTGGGAAACCACAAACCCCACCCCGGATAATTGCGTATTATCCACATAGAAAGAATATGCAGCATCGAAACTGGCCCAGGTGGTCCG
>CAZTIJ010000295.1:0-2613 GCA_964613365.1 uncultured Clostridiaceae bacterium
CCCCATATTTTTTTTCGATTTCAAACTTAATTCCCGCCATGTTAATTACTCCCCCTTTCAAAGTTTATGGGTGTTTTCTAGGCATCAAACAAAAGTTTTTCATAACGAATCAGCTTTTCCTCTAGAAGGTTCAATGAGGTGTTTCTGGCCTCCCGAAGGGTTTCCTTTCCTTCAATGGTTAAAATAACCAGGGGCACCGTAAAAACACTATAGGGTCCCTGAACCTGCCGATGGTTATCGATGTCCACCTTTCCTAAGGCGATCCGGGGATGTTTTTTTACCAAGGCTTCAAGCTTTGGGAAAAAGTCCCGGCACACCCCTCACTGCTCCGATCCGAAATAAAGAAAGTTCATGGGATGCTGTTGTTGAAACTTTTCGATTTCTTCCACCGTGGTCAAAATTTCCATAAAACCCCTCCTCTTCGCCCTTGCTTTCCTCTGGTTTCTATGGGTTTTCTCCTTATTTACCCCTTTTTTTCATCCCAAACCACAGCACTTTCCCCCAGGGAATCATCCCTAAGTCGGCGGCTAAGTTACAGGAAGGGGTATTGGTATGCACAATATGAACGTAAGGGGTTTTGTCGGTTTCAATGACTTTTTTAATCAGGTCGATGGATACCTTCCGGGCCAGTCCTTTGTGTCGGTGTTCCTTTAGGGTATACATCACCCCCATGGAGTGGTCCTCCCGGACCAAAGCCCAGGAAATGGGACTCCCCTCCCCGTCCCGAATCATGGATGAGGGACGGTTTGCAATGCACTCCCGGAGATACTCCTTCGAGCCGGGATGGCGATAGGTATAAAAACGGTCCACAATATCGAGATCCTTTTCCTGGATGGAATCCAGGTTCTCGGGATGATTGCGAAGATAGGCTTCGTGGCGCTCCTTCGGAAGGTAATAGAGATAACAGGGCTCCTCCCAGTCCTTTTCGTAACCGGGCAGGTGATTGATCACCTCTTCTGCCGTATCCATGGGAATCCCGCAAAAATCGGCTTTTTCGGGAAAATCAAAATTCTGTAACATTTTATGTAGCACCTGTTTTTTCGGGGAGAACAGAGCATGCCACTGTCCATCCTGTAAAATAAAGCCCTGGGGCTTTTCCTTTTCATCGATGAAAAGGGTTTTTTCCCCACTGTTTCGGATCCTGCCGATGACGTTGATGTTTTCCATTTTGTATTTTTCCAGCATTCCCTGAATCTTATAAAACTCCGTTGATTCTACCATTTTCCACTCTCCTCACCCTTCATTGATTAATGCTTCCTGCCCAATATCTTTTTTGATCACCCCGCTTAATCCCCGTTTTTTAAACCACCGTCCGATCACCGCCGCCTCCACTACTACGGATAGGGCGATGGCAATCCAAACCCCGATTTCCTCCAAAGCCGTATAATTTCCAAGATAAACCGCCAGGGGAATTTTCACCAGTACGTTTCCCATGATGGCGCTGACCATGGGGGGCATGGTGTCCCCGGCACCGGTAAAGGCCCCTCCTAAAACAATGGGAAAGACCACAAAGATCACCCCGAGGTAGCAGATCCGAAGATAGTACACGCCGATTTGAATCAGTTCCTCACTGGAGGTAAAAATCATCATCAGGTAGCGCCCCAGGACCACATAGAGTAAAAAGAAGACCCCCATATTGACCATGGCCAAGGTCAGGCCCTTTCGAACAATTTCGAAGGCTTTTTGCCGATCCCCTCTCCCCAGGGATTGACCCACCAATACGGAAACCGCAATTTGCAGTCCCTTTAAGAAGATAAATATAAATTCAAACAGCCTTCCGCCGATGGAAAAAGCCGCCGCCGGAGTTTCGCCGAGACCCAGCACAATGCGCATCATAATCAGTCCCGTAATCGGCCGTACCATCATTTGAACCATGGAGTACCTTCCGATTTTTAATATGGCCCGGCAGGTTTTCACCCGAAGCCCCTGGCCCTTGGCAAACAATTCTCTGACGGGAAGCACCTTTCTTCCGATCAGTGTGGCCATCAAGACCAGACCCAGGACCTCCGAAAGCAACGTGGCCAAGGAGGCCCCCTCGATGCCGAAATTCAGCTGTACGATGAACAGATAGTCCAAGAAAATATTCATCCCGTTCATGATCAAAAAAATGATCACGGGGTTTTTCGTATCCCCGGTGGCCTCAGAAATCGCCTTGGCGGTGACATTAAAGAAAATAAAGGGAATGGAGATAAAGGCTAGTCGTAAGTATTTCACCGCTTCTCCCAGAACTTCCGGGGAACTGTCTCCGAAAATCCGAAGAACCCCTTCAATGTTTTGGTACAAAAGGATTCCCATCACCATTCCGATTACTCCCGATAAAAACAAAGCGTTTTTCGCCACATCCCGGACATCCTTCGGACTTTCTGATCCGGTGTACTGAGAAACCAAGGCAATGGCCCCCGTGGACAGTAAAAAGGGTAGTACCCGAACCACGCCCATTAAGGCGGTGCTGGCTCCCACTGCGGCGGTTACGGTTTCACCCAAAAGCTCGGATACAAACCAGATATCCACCAGCATCATAAAGGTATGTAACAACTGTCCAATCATAATGGGATAGGCAAGGAGCCAGATGGTTTTCATGGTTTTTTCCCGGGTATTTTGTATAGTAATATT
>CAZTIJ010000296.1:0-2584 GCA_964613365.1 uncultured Clostridiaceae bacterium
ATACTGGTTGACTTTTTAACCTTCAGCATGGTTTATCCTCCTTTTATTAATATAAGAAATTAGGCACTACTCAATACCATGAAGGGCTTCTCCTTCTTCCCTGGGAATAAATCTTTGAATGGGTAGCTCATCCCATAAACTGATATCCACATCATGAATTGATCCGTCGGCAATGGCTTCGATTTGGGCTTCCATAATCACAACCGCCTGCTGAATCAAATAACCGTTACTCTTTTGACCCAGAATGGTATTGGGGTTCGGGTGATCAATCATTCCCCGCATTTCAAAAAGCAGGTTGGCAATGCCGTACTCCAGTGCAAAACCGTTTCGTGCGATGTTGGCTCCGGTGCCCCCGTTGTAGCGAAGGACATGGCCCCATCCCTTGGACTCCACGGCATTATAGGCAACCACGCCGAAACGTTTGGCGGCCTCTACCACCTGGTGATCCACGTTGGGGTTGGTGGGATAGAGCATAGAGCCGGAAACCAGTTCGCCGGTTTCCGAATTGCCCGCTCGGGCTCCCTGATGATGGAACTCTAGGGCGTCATCGATGTTCTACTGTTGCCACACGTTTTCATGTAAGGCCAGGGTCTCGGGCTGGGTACGAAGGTGGGGTACATGGTCACGATTCAGGTCCACGCCTTTGGCATTGGCTCTGGTGGCGATACCCCCGGCCAGATGGTTGGAAATATCAAAGTTAACGTCTCCCGCACCGCCGTCGGGGTTGATTCTCGGTACAAACAGAATATTGATCTTCTCGGCTAATTCCCGGTTTTCTCGGCTGTTGGCACTTAAGTTTCGAATCAGATTCAAGGCTCCCTCGGTCACCAATACTTCGTTACCATGCTGTTGGGTAAGGTATAGGACCGTAGGTTTGCTTTCGTCGTATTCACCGAACTTCACTAGAAATAGGTCTCGGCCCTTTACCGATTGACCGATGACTTCCACTTCGATTAAATCCGATTGCCGTGCATAACGTTCCAACTGACGGGCCATATCCTCATGACTGGTGATCCGCGAGGCTTTAATGGTTTCATTTCCGTTATAGTTTGGTCCGTTTCCTACCCCGAAGGCCGTCAGGGTGGAGAATACTAAGGTTAAGATCAAAGCAAATACCAAAATCCTTTTATTCATTTTGCTTTCCTCCTTATACACTCTACAAAAACCATGGAAATACCAACCCTTCAAATATCCTTATTGTCTCCGGTAACCCGCCCGGCAATAAAGTCAAGTAAAGGGTGACTGCGGAATAGCCTTCACCAATGATCCCCTCCTTTTCATTTCAATAGAAGCAAGAGGTTATAATGCTCTGTAACCTCTGTAAAACCTCTATTAGCCCCCCTGGTATTTCGGGAAAAATTCTATATGCTTAGAGCATAGCGAATTATCTAAAGATTAACAAGATATTAAGAAAATAAATATATAAAAAACCGATCCCGGAAAGTGACCTTGTACCTATTGGCGTAGGCCATTTGTAGGGAATTTGTACATTGGTATACTTTTTCTTCCTGGGAGCATTGAAAAGTATAATAGAGTGGGGTAAACTGAAAAAGACAGAAGTTTAACAAAATTATGAATTTAACCCAGGGGCTTATTAACTAATCGTTTTAGTGGCGGCGTATTCATAGAGTCAAAAAAGGGGTGATCTATGGAGAGACGATGCGAAATGGTGGCGGATATCCGAAAAGCGTCTAGCTGATAGGAGGGAATGGAATGTATAAAAAGTCAAGAATAATCGTTTTTCTACTGATTTTCGTAATGATTATGAGTACCGTGGTCTTTGCATCTCCGGGAAATCGTGGCAATAGCGGCAATGCCCCCGGTCAAACCGGGGCGGCTTTTGATCAGCGAATCCTGAACAATGTAGACCTGGATCGAACCATGGCACATATCGAGTATTTGTCCAAGGATATCGGCACAAGGCCGGGAGGAATGGAGAACGAAGCCTTGGCGGCGGATTATATAGCCGGGTATTTTGCGGACTTGGGTATGGAGTATGAAATCCAGGAATTCGACGTAGGCGATCAGTTTATCGGAAACATCACCGTGCACGGAGCCGAGGACTTTTACGGTGAAGGAGAATGGGGATTTAATGAATGGCACGGCGATGTATGGGAAGTCGGTGCAGCTAACAACGGATATTTCACCGGTTATGAAGAAACCCTTAGCGGAGAAGTTTACTGTGTCGGTACGGGAGAAGAGGAATACTGGACGGAAGAAGTGGAAGGAAAAATCGCTTTGGTTCAGCGGGGAAAACCCTTTGTAACCTATGTGGAACGAGCTGAAAATGCGGGGGCAAAGGGTATTATGATCTATTCGGTTGTAGGCGGACGGGGCAATTACGGTCAAGCCTTCTCACCCAATGTGGCCGCGGACATGCCGGTGCTGGGACTGGCCTATGCCCAGGGAATGTGGCTAAAGGAAATGTTGGAAGAGGATACGTTGGAAATTGATATTCAAACTTGGCATCATGAAGATTTGACCTCTCAAAACGTGGTGGGAATCAAGCCGGCAAAAGCGGACGATGCACCGGTTGTGGTGATCGGCGCTCACTATGACAGCGTTGTGGGAGCACCGGGGGCTA
>CAZTIJ010000297.1:0-2582 GCA_964613365.1 uncultured Clostridiaceae bacterium
AAAGAAATTCTTCTCGCGAACTGAGCTCAGATCTAAATCATTTTTTCTGATGATTATCGGGCTGTTTTTGCTGATCGGCTATCAGCTCTACGGGTATCACATTGCAAAGGATCCTTTGGCGCTCTTTATAAATGAGGAAAGCCTGACTCTGGAAGCCGACGTAGAAAGCATAAGGGAGGGGGATTTTGCCACGGATTACGAGGTTTTCAGTCGGCAGCTGATCATTAAGGGAAGGCTCATTCCATTAAGGGAAAAACAGACTCTGAGAATTTACGGTATCGATCATGGGTACCACCCAGGAGATCAGATTAGAATCAATGGTCCCGGGGTAGAAGGGGTTTATTCCCAGGACAAGCCCCTCTCTTCCTATGACCTGTACCTGAAAAGTCGGGGTATCCATAATCGGTTGCAGGCTTCTCCGTCCCAGGTGGAACTCCTCTCAAGAGAAGGTGTGTTTCATCGGGCGGGACTCTCTGGGAACCGTCAGAAGGTGTTGAACTTTCTTGACCGCTCTTTGCAGGAGCCCCAAAACCAGTTGTTGAAAAGTGTGCTCTTTGGTAATCAGGGGTTTTTACAAGAGGATCTTCGGGAGGCCTTTGCCCAAACGGGTACCGCCCATATCATAGCCGTATCCGGTCTCCATGTGGGAATTTTAGTGCTTCTTTTTACCTTTTTTTTTAGAGTTCTGGGTCTTGGAAAACAGCTGTACCTTTGGCTGGTCCTTGGAATCATCTTTTTATACGGATATGCAATTGCCTTTCCCATATCCATGGTTCGAGCGGGGATTATGTACGGACTTTATATCTTGGCCTTTTATCAACATCGACCCTATGACGGTCCCCACGCTTTAGCGGTGGTGGGGGTCCTTTCTGTACTGATCAATCCCTTGACGCTGTTTACCGTATCCTTTCAACTATCCTTTACCGCTACGGCAAGCATCCTCTTTCTTTATCCGAAACTTAAAAAAGGGCTGAACTTTCTACCTAAATATTTTCGAAACTTAGTAGCGGTTACTATAGCTGCCCAGTTGGGGACGTTGCCTTTAATGGCCTATTACTTCGGACAGGTATCCGTGATTTCCATCGGAGCCAACCTGCTATTGATGCCTACCATGGGAATGTTATTAAGCCTAGGGATTACCGGTATACTTCTGGGACTGATCCTAGAACCTTTAGGAATGGCGGTGAATTTATTTACCAACGGCCTGCTGAGCTATCAAATTACACTGATAAGACTGCTTCAAAAAATGCCCGGAGCTTTTATGGAAGTAGGAACCTTTCATTTTGCCTGGGTGGTTGGGTATTACATAATGATCGGCAGTCTATACCTATACTTAGAAAAGAGGGGTCTCAATTATGAAATGGAAGGAATTCAAAAAGCATCTTCAACAGGATAACATTGCCTGCCTATATTTATTTAGCGGAGGGGAAAAGTACCTGATCGATTTAGCCTATAAAATCCTGGAGGAAAAACTGATTGATCCGAATTTCAAGTCCCTAAACCAAACCATCTTTCATGATAAGGACTTTGAGTTGTCAAAGTTTCAGGATGCGGTGGAAACCCTTCCCTTTATGGCGGAGAAAAGACTGGTGGTGGTGAAGGATCCATTGTTTTTAGGGGCCCAAAAGAAGGGAACCTCAAAGGAAGAGGAAGAACAGGTGCTAAAAACCATCAGTAACTTATCCCCGGCGGTCTGTGTAATATTTTTGTCCTCTAAGGTGGATGCCCGAAAAAAACTGGTAAAAACCATTAAAAAACAGGGGAAGCATTTTCAATTTGATCCTCTAGAGGAAAGTGAACTGCTTCGGTGGATTAAAGGGAAATTGAGCAAAGAAGGTATTCAGTCGGACCAAAGCACTCTGAATTATTTTGTGGCCAATATGGATTATCTGGGAAGGAATCGGAGCAAGAGTCTATTTGATGTAGAAAATGAAGTGAATAAATTGATTCATTACACAAAAAAAAGAGGGCGGGTTACCCAACAGGACATCGACCAAATCACTTCTAAAAGCTTTGAAAATGATATTTTCAAGGTCATGGATGCCATCGAGAAGAAAAACAAACGAGAAGCCCTTAGGCAAATGGAGGAGTTGATTTATCAAGGGGAACCGGTACTGAAGATCCTTGCTACCTTAAGCAACCAGATGAAAAATGTTCTAAAGGTAAAAGAGCTCTCGGCTAAAGGATATACATCCAAGGTCATTGCCAAACGCATCGGGATCCATCCTTTTGTGGCAACGAAAAGCCAGAGGCAGAGCCGAAACTACTCGCAAAAACAGTTGATCGCTTTTATAAACTATATCACGGATATTGATGCAAAAATCAAAACCGGACAGATTGAGGATTTTTTGGGAATTGAACTGATCGTGCTGGAGCTTTGTAGGTAATAATAGTCGAGTGAATCAATAAGGATAAGAAGCAACAAAGAAGAGCAGATAAAAAAGCATACCCGAGGGTATGCTTATTTTATAGGAAACCGAGACACGGTTTTTGGTGGGGGGAATATTATACAGCACGATTGAACTTTTTCGTTAATCTTGATACTTTTCGAGAAGCTTTAGCTTTGTGGTAAACCCCTTTAG
>CAZTIJ010000298.1:0-2582 GCA_964613365.1 uncultured Clostridiaceae bacterium
CAAAAACATACTTACATAATAAATACTGAATGAATACTGTCGGGGACGGGAGGGGATCAAAATTAAAACCATAAAAGCGCAGATGATTATGATCCTGGTGTTTTTTGCTCTGGTTCTTTTTGGTGCCCTTGGCTATACCATCTATCAACAACTGGCCTATATGCCGGAGTTAATTCAGAATAAACAACAGCAAGTGGTGGAGGCCAGAGCCGATGAGCTTTCCAAGGAACTTAAAGGAATTGAAAATATTGTGGGGATCGCTGCCAACTCCCCGACGGTACGGTCCATGGATATGGAAGCAATACAGGAGTACCTTCCCCACTTAATCACCTCCGATACGATACGAAACATGACCATATCCGATGGGGAGGGGAATGCATGGACCACCTATGACGCCTTTATCGATATATCCGATCAGGAGCAGTTTGAGCGGATTTTTGTACAGGATGAATTCTCCGTACTGTCGGAACCCTTTGAAAGCCCTTACATCGAAGAGGATGTACCGATTATGACCATCGCCCAGGGGGTTTTGAATGAGGAAGGGGAGACGGTAGGCTTAGTAAATGCAGTGGTTTCCATGGGTTTTGTCGATGAACTGCTAAGCACGATGAAAACCGCAGAATCCTGTTATACCTATATCATTGACCGGGAAGGAAGGATTGTCAGCCACCCTTCAAAAGAGGTGGACATTGAAGACCACATCTCCAACTGGATGCCGGAGGAGGAACATCGCCATGAAATTTTAAATCATGCCAAGGGTTCCCTGGAGTATACAACCCCGGAGGGGGTAAGTTTTTTGGGGGTATATACGGAAATTGAGGCAAGGCCGGGCTGGAAAATGGTAATGAGTTTTCCCACGGAAGTGGCCTACGCCGAGTATTACGCCATTATTGAGTACATTTTAGGAATGCTTTTTTTCGGAATCATTGTGATTATGATTTTTGCCTATTTCTATGCCAATACCCTGTCCAAGCCGGTACTTGCCTTAAAATCCGTGTTTGAAAGTGCTGCGGAAGGGAATCTCGGGGTGGAGGCCGAGGAGAAATACCCCAATGAATTCGGAAAAACCGGTGCCACCTTTAACGTTATGCTTAATCAAATAAAGCAGCTGACCTTTCGGGATCCCGCAACGGATCTTTATAATCAAAACAGTTTTGTGGTGGAACTTCGTCAAAAATTTAAGGAGAAAAACCCCCCGGGAAATCATTATCTTTTGTTGGTGTCCATTGATAATTTTAAGCGGATTGACAGCATCGGCGGACAGGGTTCCGGAGATCAGGCCTTGAAGGTGATCGCCGATCGATTGAAAAATTTCACCGAAGAGGGAGAATTGATCGGTCGTTATTATGGAGATGAGATGATTCTCTATATTAAAAGCCGAAGTACGAAAGTCTTTCATAAGCGACTCGAGAAGCTTCGGAATATCTATGATTACCCCATTTATCTAAAGGGGGTTCAGTACCGTTTAAAAACCAGCATCGGAATCACCGCCATCAATCACCCCACCACGGAACTGAAAGAAGAGATCAAGGAAGTGACCGTGGCCAAACAAAAAGTAAAAAGATCCGGAGGAAACGGATATGAGTTTTATAACAAGCGCTTTAAAGAGGAGATCGTAGAAGAACAGCAAATGGAAGAGGCTTTGTTTTATGCGATTGCAAAGGACGAGCTTTATCTGGTGTATCAACCGATTCTTTCCGTGGCGGATGATCGGGTGATCGGTCATGAGGCCCTGCTTCGCTGGGAGCATCCGGTGTATGGCAGGATATCCGTACCGAGAATTATCGATTTAGCGGAAAAAAGCGGGTTGATTATGGAACTGGGAGAATGGACGCTTAAGGAGGCCTGCAGACAAAATCAAGAATGGCTGGATCGAGGTTTCGGTCCACTGATCATGGCGGTGAACTTTTCCGCTCTACAAATGGCGGATTCCAATATCCTTGAAACCGTGAAAGAAAGCCTGGAGGAGAGCGGGATGGATCCGGAGCTGCTAAATATTGAAATTACTGAAACCGTAGCTATGATCCATACGGACCAGAAGGTGGAGTTGATGACCGCTTTGAAAAAAATCGGGGTGACCTTTTCCATTGATGATTTCGGGACCGGCTATTCCTCCCTATCCTATTTCACCAACTTTCCGGTGGATACGCTGAAAATCGATCGGTCCTTTATCCATAATATGCTGATCGATAGAAATGCCCGTACGGTGACCACCACCATCATAAAAATGGCCCAGGCTCTGAATCTGAGAATCATCGCCGAGGGAGTGGAGACCCAACAGCACCTGGAGGCTCTAAAAGAACTGGAATGTAGTCACTATCAAGGGTACCTGGCCGCCAAACCGGATCGAGCAAAGCGCTGCGAAGAAATCATGAAAAAACATAACCGAGCCTAAAGCGTGACAGCGGGACGGAGTTTTTGTCACATCGCTTTCATTTAGCTTTACAAAGGGTTTTGGGAGTGTAGTCCTTTTAAAGGGAACGAATTTTTTGAAAGTCTTTGTGGGGGAAGTTATCAGAAGGGGAGATAAAAAAGATTATTTTAAATTCGTCAAAGAATAGGGGCCGATAAAGGGTCCCTTT
>CAZTIJ010000299.1:0-2549 GCA_964613365.1 uncultured Clostridiaceae bacterium
GGAGATTAAAGAGCTATTAAATTATATCAGAAAAAAAGATTAACCCCCAAAAACTAAGAGATAAAATTTGAACAAGTAATTTGCAGAGATACCGGCAATCAATCCACCGATGGTATGACTGATAATTGCCTTATTTGCAAGGTTGCGAAGATTTAATACGTCCATCATTCCCACATGGGTGCTTAAATAGCCGCTCCAGCACATTCCCATGGCCGTAAATACGGCGATATCATTGGGGGAAATTAAATTACTGTCTAAAAAATTTTTCACAAGGCCCATGGCAGCCCCCACCGCTCCTAATGCTGTGATGGGAAAAGCAATCGCTTCCGGATTTTCAAATCCGAAAAGCGGTTGTAGAATCGGATAGATGTATCCTCCCAGTCGCGGTAACAACTCTACCCCTTCAAAGGCGAGCCCTTGGTAAACGGCAACTCCATTCACCGTTTCGCTGGGCCCAAAAGTCAAGATCATTATCAGTGTACAGATGACCAGAACTCCCGGAATAATGCCAAGACCCATCTCCACCCCGTTTTTTCCACCTTCTAAAATAGAGTTCAGCACCCGCTCAAAGTAGTTTTCGGTTTTCGGTGAATTTTCCGGTATGAAGTCGATGGGCTCGGTGCTGGCTATACTCTCCTCGAAATTGTGGTCCCGAGATGTTCGTTCAATCCCTTGTCGATCTACGCCATAATATTCTCTGGTGAAGCGAAGCATAATCCGAACGCTTACGATGGAACCAATTAAAGCACCGAGATTTCCGATCAAAGCGGGAGCAATGAATTCTGAGCCTAGGCTGATCATGTATGCAGTTAAGATCAGACCCATTCCAAAAGCCGTACCAAGATTACATAAGGCCGGTATTTGATAGTTGTAAAAATACTTGATGAATTTTTTATCCTTAGCCAAGGAAATAATAGCGGGGTTATCAGATAAATAAGTTGTGATTCCACCAATTGACGCGGCGCCGGGCATACCAAACAGGGGTTTCATAATGGGGGAAATCAATTTATTGATTAGCTCCACAACACCGAATTCCGATAAAAGTGCAGATAAGGCACCGGCTAATACAGCAACGGCCATGATGAAGAAAACCGTATTCAACAGTAGTTCATGGGCGGTGTTCATAAAAACATTAAACATTATTCCAAGTCCCATCACCCGGGAAAGGTATAAGAAGAAACCAAGAACCACAAAAATAAAAACATAAGTTTCTAAAGAAATTTTCGATGGTTCTTCCTCGGGATTCTTCTGGTGATCAGTGCGGTCATTAATTTCAGCTATTTTTTTGAACTGTTGCAAAATGATTCCCCCTTTTTATATAGTTGTACATGCGTGGAACACTAAGAGTATTTTACTATCGAAACAAGGCTTTAGCAATACAAAAAAAATGGATTTGACAAAAAATATCCTTTCATTATAGAATAGTAGCAATATGTGAATGGATAAAGGAGGATTTTCAATGGATATAGAAAAAAAAGAATGGGAAGTGTTGTGCTCAGAAAAAGAGATTAAGGATCGTCTGAAGGTTCTTGGCAATATAATTTCCGAGGATTACAAAGATAAAAAGCTATATGTAGTATCCCTACTCAAGGGCAGTTTTATTTTCACCGCGGACCTGGTGAGAACCTTGGATATTCCAGTGAAAGTAAATTTTATGACAACCTCCAGTTATGGCCATGGTCAGGAAAGCAGTGGAAAAGTCAATATTGTAGCCGACGTTCAAGAGGATCTGACAGGATACGATGTGTTAGTCACTGATGATATTGCTGACTCAGGATTGACCATGAAAAGTGTTGTGGATCATTTAAAGAGCAAAAATCCTAACAGTGTAAAATGTTGTGTGCTTCTGGATAAACCGGATCGACGTAAGGTGGATCTTGAACCAGACTACATTGGATTTACCATTCCGGACAAATTCGTTGTAGGTTATGGTTTGAACTTCGGCGACTATTATCGAAACATTCCTTATGTCTTTGCCGTTACAGAAAAGGACCGAAGATAATGAAGGATCTACGGGTGTTCGAAGGAAGTGTGATGTATCTAGTAATCGGTATTTTATTTCTCAGTAGTAGCCTGGCATTATCCTATGTAAACGCAGCTATTGAAGTACAGCTTTTGATTACTCAATACCTTATTATCGGCATGCCGCCGTTACTGTACCTTTGGATCAAAAAGAAGCCCATATTGAAACTGTTAAGATTCCAAAAGCTATCGATAAAAACTGTTTTATATATTATCATTATTACCCTTTTGTTTTATCCGATCGCTGTATTGATGAATGCCATTATCATGCTCTTTCTAAGTTTCCTAGGGCCCATCGATATTCCTCAAATTCCCACTGCTGTCACTTCTCAGCAGTATCTATTATACCTGTTGATCATCGCTTTCAGTGCAGGAATCTGTGAAGAAGTGTTGTTCCGCGGCTTTATTATGAGAAGTTTGGAAAAGGTAGGATATAAATTTGCCATTGTTTTCTCAGCTTTGATGTTCGGCATTTTTCATTTTAATATATATAACTTGGGGGCAACTGTTTTTTTTGGAATTTTTTT
>CAZTIJ010000300.1:0-2544 GCA_964613365.1 uncultured Clostridiaceae bacterium
CTTCATCCTGGAAAAATCTAACGTCCGACCCCAATAGTTCGCTCAAGCGATCAGCTACGGGTTTAAGGCTCAGCGTTGCATCGGGTTTGCCCTTAGGTCTGCCTAGATGTGAAATTAAGAGGACTTTTCCTCCTTCTTTCTTTAATTCTTCAATCGTTCTTAAGGCCCCTTTGATTCTACGGTCATCCGTAATATTTCCTTCATCGTCTTGGGGTACGTTAAAGTCGCAGCGCACCAAAACCGTTTTATCCTTGACATTCAAGTCCTTTATCGTCTTTTTATTCATGGTAGCCTCCTTCAGTTATTGTTTTTCGGTGGTTACTCTTTTGAAAACATATAATCCACAAGATCAACAACCCGTACGGAATATCCCCACTCATTGTCATACCATGCAATAACCTTAATCATGTTATCCTGCATTACATCGGTGGATAATCCGTCAATAATTGTTGAGTACTCATTTTTAATATAATCTGCTGATACTAAGGGCTCCTCCGAATAATCAAGAATTCCTTTTAGTTCTTGTTCCGAAGCATTTTTGAATATATTATTTACAGCCTTTTTATTCGTGTTTTTGTCCACCTCTACAACTAAGTCCACTACTGAAACCGTGGGGGTTGGTACACGCATGGCCATCCCCGTCAACTTTCCCTTCAATTGAGGAAGGACTAAGGAAACCGCCTCTGCAGCCCCGGTGGTGGTGGGAATAATGGATTGTGCCGCAGCCCTTGCCCTTCGTAGATCTTTATGAGGCAGATCTAAAATGTTTTGATCATTTGTATAGGAATGAATCGTGGTCATAATTCCTCTTTTGATGGTAAAGTGTTCATCCAACAATTTTGCAAAGGGCGCTAGACAATTGGTCGTACAAGATGCATTGGATACGACATTATGTTGATGAGGATCGTAATCCTCTTCATTCACTCCCATTACTATGGTAATATCTTCACTCTTCGCAGGAGCTGTGATCAAGACTTTCCTTGCTCCCGCTTCAATATGTCGGTTAGCTTCTTCCTTCGATCGAAAAATCCCCGTGGATTCTATTACCAAATCTATCTCAAGGTCTTTCCATGGAAGATCAACAGGATTCTTTTCGCTGTATATTTTCACTTCTTTCCCTGCGATGATGAGAGCATCCTCCCGGACTTCCAAATCTTCTGTCAGTTTCCCGTAAATACTGTCATATCTTAAAAGATGGCCTAAGGTTTTGGCATCGGTTAGGTCATTGATCGCCACAATTTCCCAATCCAACTTCTTTTCCAGGTAGGACTTTAGCACATTTCTTCCAATTCTTCCGAAACCATTAATCGCTACTCTTTTCATAATATTCCTCCTTTTAATTGTTTATTTCACTATATCTATAAATCAACATAGGATAAAGTGCCTTATGATACTTTCTTATCTAATGTCGTGAACTAGTAGGACTTCCTTTTTGAAGAGGATAGAATTCTCAAATCATCCCGGTATTTTGCAACGGTTCGACGGGAAATACTCATACCTTTATCCCGTAAACATTTAGCAATTTTTTCATCACTTAAGGGCTTTTTCGGATCTTCCAGCGAGATCATTTCCCGAATATAATCCTTTATACTATTTGAAGATAAAGCTTCCCCGCCACGAATATTAATTCCACTAGAAAAGAAAAACTTCAGCTCAAAGGTTCCCGCCGGGGTTTGTACATATTTGCCGTTGGTGGCTCGGCTTACTGTGGACTCATGAACTTCTAGTTCTTCCGCCACTTCCTTTAAGGTCATGGGCTTTAAATATTTTCTTCCGTGGTCAAAAAAATCCTTCTGCTTTTCTATAATGTTTTCTACCACACGATAAATGGTCTGTTTTCGCTGCTCTATATTTTTAATTAACCAAACCGCGGCATTCAGCTTATCATTTAAATACTTCTTTGTGTCTTTACAATTTAAGTTTTCTCCGCTTAAAACCATCTTCCGATAATCTTCCCGAATGTACAGACGGGGTACCGACGAATCATTATAGACCACCACATATTCCTCCTGAATCTTACGAACGATCACATCAGGTACGATGTATTTGTTCTGGTTTGTAATAAACTGTCTTCCCGGCTTTGGCTCTAGGGAACGAATAAAATTACAGATTTTTTTAACTTCTTCGAGGGACACATGTAAGTTTTTAGCGATCTCGGGATATTTATTGGAGCCTAGCATTTCCAGATAGTTCTCCACGACCTTATAGACTTTTTCATCTTCAACGTTTCGATTCCTTAATTGGATCAAAAGGGATTCCTTAATATTTCTGGCGCCGACTCCCGCCGGGTCGAAGGTTTGGATAATCTTTAAGATTCCTTCGATTATATGCGGTTCTTCTTGAAGGTCCTTTGCAATAATTTCAATACCGATTGATAAATACCCATTTTCATCTAAATTATTGATTATAAACTCGCCAATTTCATGATATTTTCCTTCAATTGAAGTTAAATGCAGCTGAAATAACAGATGCTCCTGTAACGTAGCTTCTTTTGAGACAATGTTTTCATAACTGAACTCTTCCTGTTCCGGATTATAATTGTTT
>CAZTIJ010000301.1:0-2538 GCA_964613365.1 uncultured Clostridiaceae bacterium
TAACGTACTTATCCTCCTCCATGGTAATTTCCAGTTTGCAGCCCATGGGGCAGGCAATACAGGTAATTTCCTTTTCTATCACTTTAGTCATTTATTTCACCTTCAATCTCCAGGATAATTTTTCCCCTAAGGGTTTTCAGTTCTTCGGAGTTCAGGTTGATCTGAACCATTTCCGAGGGAACAATCATCCGTTCTTTTTTTTCTTTAACGACCCGATCCCCGTCCTTTACCTTTACCTTGGCCTTTTTATAGATCCTGTCACTTCGTAAAAACAGGGTAACTCCGTCGGGATCCACCAACATAATTTTTTGAGGCAGGGTATAGGTAACCCCTTTCCCCGGTTCCGTGGGGACTTCCTCTCCCCGGGGCAACGCTCCCACAGCAAAGCGGGCAGCATTTCTTCCGGCGATACGACTTTCCTTAGTGACAAAGTCCACGATATCATGGACATGAAGCACATTTCCGCAGGAAAAGATTCCCGGCACACCGGTCTCCATTGTACTGTTAACCACTGCCCCTTTGGTTCGGGGATCCAAAGGAACTTTTCCCTTCTCCGACAGTTCATTTTCCGGAATCAGCCCTACGGAAAGAAGCAGAGTATCACAGGAGATCCTTTGCTCAGTTCCCTCAACGGGCTGCCACTGTTCATCGATCTGGCTGATGGTCACCCCTTCAATCCGATCTTTTCCGTAAACATTTTGAATCTGATGACGAAGGAGCAAGGGAATATCGTAATCCTCCAAACACTGGGCGATATTTCGATAAAGACCGCTGGAATGAGGCATCACTTCCACTACGGCTTTCACCTTTGCCCCTTCTAAAGTCATTCTCCGAGCCATAATCAGGCCGATGTCGCCGGATCCGTAAATGACCACTTCCTTACCTACCTGATAGCCCTCCATATTTAAAATTCGCTGGGCCATCCCCGCATTATATACCCCTGCAGGGCGGTAACCCTGAAGATCAATGGCCCCCGAGGTTCGTTCTCGACAACCCATGGCAAGGACTACGGATTTCCCCTGTAGTTCCTGAATTCCTTGATCTCCCAGCACCGTTACTTTCCGGTCTTTTGTTAAGTCCAGTACCATGGTATTTAAATGAACCTCGATGTTTTCTTTTTTCAACTGATTAATAAATCGCTGGGCATACTCGGGACCGGTAAGCTCCTCTTGAAATTCATGCAGTCCGAAGCCGTTATGGATGCACTGATTAAGAATACCCCCCAGTTCCCGGTCCCGCTCCAACAGCACGACGGAGGCCGCTCCGGCTTTTTTCGCTTCCAAGGCTGCTCCCAGACCTGCGGGACCGCCTCCTATGACAATTACGTCCTTAATCATTTTAACGCTCCTTTCAGTTTACCCGTCAGCATTTGGGAACCTTGGCTTTCTTTTAAAACCGCTTCCATGGGAATTTTCCCTTCCCGGGATAAAATCTCCAAAACCCGGGGACCGCAGAATCCGCCCTGGCAGCGGCCGGATCCCGGTCGTACCCGTCTTATAATTCCGACCACTGTTGTGGCTCCTCCCGGTCGCTGACTGGCCTCGACAATTTCCGCTGCCGTAATCATCTCACAGCGACAGATAATCTTTTTATATCCGGGATTTTCCTTCAAAAGGGCCTCTTTTTCCTCCTTGCTTAAAGCATCAAAATGAGGTATGGCTCTGCGCTCCGAAGTAAAATCCTTTTTAGTTTCAAGTTGTAGCTGATGGGTCACTTCCTTTGCCACCATTTCCCCGATGGCCGGGGCCGAGGCTAACCCCGGGGAATCGATACCGATTAAATGCATGACCCCTTCCGTGGTATTAGAGGGCGCTATAATAAAATCACTTCCTTCGATGGAGGCCC
Organism: uncultured Clostridiaceae bacterium; assembly: GCA_964613365.1. GTDB lineage: Bacteria > Bacillota > Clostridia > Peptostreptococcales > T1SED10-28 > Isachenkonia. The sequence goes on from CAZTIJ010000301.1 coordinate 1,846, forward strand.
GGATTCCCGAAAATATTCGTATGCTTTCTCTTAACGGCAGATCGGGTACGCCTTTGGTTGCGGAACGGTCCACTTTTGCAATTCCTTCCTTCGTTGTACGGGTATCCTCGGGATTTTCAATGCCGTCCGAAGTGGGCCCCACAATAATGTTGCCGTGTACTGTAGGGGCAACCAGCACTCCTTTACCGTCGGGAGTCGGGGTTTGGAAAACCACATGGGATACGGCGTCTCCCACTTTCCGGTCAAGGATCCGGTACTCTCCACGATTCGGTGTGATTTTGTACTCCTTATCCCCTGCCATTTCCGCGATTTTAGCGGAGAAGACCCCGGCGGCATTAATCAACATTTTCCCTTCGAATTCCCCTTGGGATGTAGAAACCTTCAAGCCTTCTTTTAACTTTTCAATGCCTGTAACCTTGGTATTCACAAAAAGTTCTGTGCCGTTTCCCATGGCGTTTTCCAACAGGGCGAAGGTCATATTAAAGGGGCAGGTGATCCCGGCACTCTTCGCATATAAAGCTTTTGTAACCCGGGAAGCAATTCCCGGTTCTTTTTTTCGGGCTTCCTCCCCACTTAAAATTTCCAAGCCTTCGACCCCGTTTTTCTTTCCGTTTTCCAGCAATGCCCAAAGCTTTTGCTCCTCTTCTTGATTAAAGGCTAAAACCATGGAGCCACAGCGTTCATAGGGAAAGT
>CAZTIJ010000302.1:0-2535 GCA_964613365.1 uncultured Clostridiaceae bacterium
TAATGCCTTTATCCATTAATTCTTTTCTGGCATCGGGGCTTTTTTGTACGTTTCGCTCCTCAAATTCCACACCGTTTTCAAACAAATAATCCTTAGCCGTATGACAGTGGGGACAAGTATTGCTGGTATAAATCACAACTTTTTTTGCCATAACCATCCTCCTTTATTCATTTCAAATCCTTGTACTAGGAAAACACCTTTTCCTATGGCATACTTACCCGTAGTTTTGAGCCTATAACATTTTATTTCATAAAGTCCACAATAATCTTGATGGTTTTTTCCAACTCTTCCCGGTCCAAGTCTTCATCCATTAAACAGCTTTGGGTATGATTTTCCATGATCACGATGCCCACTTTTTGAAGAGAGGACTTTACCGCCGCTACTTGGAGTAAAATATCCTGACAATTTTTTTCCTCTTCCACCATTTTCTCAATCCCTTGGATATGACCTTTTATGGTTCGAAGACGATTGATCACCGCTTTTTTGGTTTCCTGTTCATCCATTGCCATCACCATCCTTTTCTGTCCCTACCCTCAGGGGGTACTTTTATAGTAGTATGAAAATTACACTTTGTCAATATACCCGCCGACAATTTGATTTTTCCCCGCCTTTTTTGCCCGGTAAAGATTTTGGTCCGCGATTTCCAACAGCTCCCCCTGATTTTTGCTATCCTCGGGAAACACCGCCACTCCGATGGAAACCGTTGTGGAAATCTCCCGGATTCGGATTTTTTCAATGGTTTTTCGTACCCTTTCCCCGATACGGTAGGCCCCCTCCCGGTCGGCATCCTTCAGCAAAATAATAAACTCCTCCCCACCGTAGCGTCCCACCACATCCTCTTCCCGCGTGCTCTGTTCCATGGTTCTGCCGATTTTTTTCAGAAATTGGTCTCCCAGGAGGTGCCCGTAGGTATCATTGATTCCCTTGAAATTGTCAATATCCACCATCAATAAGGCAAAGGGTCCCTTGGTCTTTTGTCGGCCGCGTATATATTCCTGATAAAGAATCTGAAAGCTTTCTTTGTTATAAAGTCCCGTAAGCCCGTCGGTGCGAACCTTGGACTGCAGACGATCGATATAATTCAGATTGGACAGAATCAAACCGATATGGCCTCCGATGATTTTCAAGAATCGGATTTGTTCCGCGGTGAAAATCTCATACTGTCCGTTATCCACGTACATGACTCCCAAGGCCTCCCCCCGAAGGTTTACAATGGGCACCGTCACATTGGAGTAAACCTTCAGTTTCTTTGCCAGTTCCGGGTCACACCGGGGATCCTTTTGGGCATCATAGACAATGACCGGCTCTTTTTTCTCCAATGCAAGAATCCCTGTATGATCCCGGGTCTTTTCTTTGTCCAAGGGATACTTATCCGCCTTGGAGGCATCAATAAAATTAGAATAGTAGGGAAGCAAGTAGGCCTTCTTTTTATCCAGCAAGGCGATGGTGCATTTTTTCATGGCGATGGCTTTGGGGATATTCTCCACCATCCCTTTCATGATCTGATCCAGGTCCGACTCCCGGTTTTGAAAGAGCAGGATGTTTTCCAGGTAATTCATCCTCAGAAGCATTTTTTCAGAAAGCTGATTGGCCTTGGTTATCCGGGACAGAAATGCGACCAGTTCCTTCGCCGCATACCGAACAAAGGCTTGGATCTCAGGGGAGATCTCTTTTTCCCCCGTTGTATAGACCAGTAACAGGTTCCTAAACTCTCCCCGGGTGATTACCGGCAGGGCAAAAACCCGGTCCATGGAAAATATTCTTCGACTATCCCCAAAGTATGGATCGATTTCCTCTTTTCCCGTCAATAATAAGGGTTTTCGGTAGTCCTCTATGGATCGACGGATCGGCAGAGGTGTACCCGGACCCCGATACTCCCGGGAGACTTTATTGACCACCGCCTGACTCTTATCCCCGGTGAAATCATAAAACAAAACCTCCCCGCCGAAACGGGTCTTGATAAATCTCCCCAACAGCTCCACCCCCCGGTCTTTATCCTGTTGTCGATTGAGGATTCGAGTGATTTTCAAAAATTCTCTTTCCAATTCTTTAAAATCCATAGCATTCGCTCCCATGACATGATAGGTTCCGTGGCTCTTTTGTATTTAGAATATTTCATCTACTGTTATCCTATCATATATTTATTTATCGGGGAATAATTTCGTTGACAGATCTTTTAGGATCTGTTATATTTTTAGAAACGCAAGCCTTTAATTTAGTCCTGTGAGACTAAAAAGGGAGTTTAAGCTCCCTAACAATTTCAAGGGAGGAATAAAAATGAATCAAACCGTCAAACATTTGGTAGATCCCAGCGATTTTACCCTGGAGGAGATCAACCGGGTCATCGACCTGGGACTGAAAATCCACCGAAACCCCGCACCCTACGCCCGTCTTTGCGAAGGAAAAATCCTTGGCACCCTCTTTTACGAACCCAGCACCCGCACCCGTCTTAGTTTCGAATCCGCCATGTTACGCCTTGGAGGCAAGGTTCTCGGCTTTTCCGACGCCAATACCTCCGCGGTTAAAAAAGGAGAA
>CAZTIJ010000303.1:0-2529 GCA_964613365.1 uncultured Clostridiaceae bacterium
AAAGGACCCATTATTACATAGACGGGGGCAATCATTCCAGGGAGACGGTGAATCCTTCCCTGGTACTGCGAATGGTGGAGGAATATGCAAGGGATTATTATGAAGAGGAGAATATTAAAGGGTTTGATTTGCAAGAGATTTTAGAGGGTTCGGTGCTCCATTTTTTGCCCCTGCCCTATCCCGACGGCTATAATTTAGCAAAGGTCGGCCTAGAGGGGATACAAACCGATGCGGGATTGAAGGCTATCAAAAGTGTCCCGGATACCAATTACAGCAATTACAAAGCGAATCTGCGGGGGGTGGATCTGAACCGAAACTATCCCGCCTGGGTGTTTGATACGAAAGAGCATAAATGGGTGGATTTACGAGAGAAAAATCCCGGGAGGGTGACGGCACCCACGGGAGAGCTCTATGGCGGGCCTAAGGGAGCTTCGGAGCCCGAGGTGAGTTATAAGAACGAGTACATCCTTAGTTATGATTTTCGTCAATTCACCACATTCCATTCCCGGGGGGAAGTGATTTTTTGGAATAAATTCTATTTTCCCAAGGAATACAACGATCAGGCCAGGGCCATGGCGGAAGTGGTTAATAAAGTTAACGGATATCGAATCGGGGGACATTCTCTGGGGGGAAGAAGCGGATACTTTTCCGACTTTACCGCGGGGATGACCTTTAAGCCGACGATTACCGTGGAAACCACACCGACAGGCTCTACCCTGCCGTCTAAGAGAAGCATGTACAGCAAAGTGTATAAGGAAATCCGTCTGCTTCCCCTACATTTATGGGAACTGGGAGAAGAAACGGGATATCATGAGTATAAGCTGTACCGGGACGAGGAATACATTCGGGACTATCCCCTGAGAAGCTACGCCGATGCGGTGGCGGATAGATTCGGAGGCGAGGTGTATCAGTATTCCGGAGCACCGATTCAATCCACCGAGTTAGAAGACCGGGAGAATGAAGACGGCTACGAAGCCGGGGATATTAACGGCGACGGGGTAATCAATATTACGGACCTTGTCATGCTTCGAAGGCATCTGGCAGGGGTGGCCCCCTTAGAGGGGAAAAGCCTTGGGGCCGCGGATCTGAACGAAGACGGTTCCGTAAATATTACGGACCTTGTAATTCTTAGACAAAAACTGGCGGGAGTGAGATAAATGAAAAAAGTGATGATGATTTTATTGTCCATAATGATGATTGTTAACGTCACCGTGGTGGCGGAGGCCTCGGATTTTTCCACGGGACTCAGCGGCGGGAGCAGTATTGATAAAGGAGCCACTTTCACGGTGGATATTACTGTGAACAGCTCGAAGGAACTGTATGGGGTAAGCGGAGGATTAAGCTATGACAGCAGCAAGCTAGAGCTGGTTTCCTCCGAGGGGAAAAACGGTTTCGCCCTTACCATAGGAACCAGTGTGGTTGCGGATACCGCAAGTCCCAAGAAAGGATCTTTTACCGTGGGCACTTTGCGGTTTAAAGCGAAGAGCAGCCTAGACGAAGGCGACAGTACGAAGATTTCCTTTTCCGGTGTGGAGGGTTCCGACGGAGCCAGCACCCTTTCCGGAGGCGGGGCTTCCCGAACCGTTAGCGTGAAGGTTCCGCCGAAGGCTCCCGAACCGAAGCCGGCGCCGACACCGAAATCGTCAAACAACAATCTTTCATCCCTGAGCGTAAGCCCGGGAAGCATCTCTTTTAGCAAAAACACCACTTCCTATCATATGACCGTGGACCATGATGTGGACACTATCAATGTTCGGGCTGCCGCGGAGGACTCCAAGGCCAGGGTCAGCGGTACGGGAAATAAGAATTTAAGCGTATATGAAAATCGGGTTAACGTGACGGTTACCGCGGAAAACGGCAGTCAAAAGACCTATACCATCAATGTTACCCGAAGAGATGAACGGGGCAGTACGGAACCCCTGTCGGGAAATGCGAATCTATCAAAATTGGAGGTGGAGGGCTATCCCTTAGAGTTCTCTTCCGATATCAAGGAGTATGAAATGGATGTGAAAAATCACATCCCGGAGGTTGTGGTAAATGCATCCTCGGACCATAGCGAAGCTTCGGTGGAGATCGAAAATCCCGAAGAGCTGGCTCTCGGGGAAAATGAAATTACCATAACCGTTACGGCGGAAAACGGAGAAAAAAAGACCTACAGGATTACTGTGAACCGAGGAGACACTGCCTCGGAGATTACCATGGAAGAATTGGAAGAAGCGATAAGAAACAGTACGGTAAAGGAAGTGATCCTGCGTCAGGATGAAGGAGGCATTATCAGCGAAGAGATCCTTCAACTGTTGAAGGACGAGGACAAAACACTGATTGTCCGGGCCCTGGATAAAGACGAGGCGGAAATTCTTTACGCATGGGTGATCGACGGCGAAGGGTTAGAGGATTTAGCTGCGGTACAAACGTTATTAGCCTTTGACTGTGAGAACCGGGAAGAAATTATTGAGTCCGCAAATTTTGCTCGGGGTCTGATATTATCCTTCGACCATAATGAAGTGCTGCCGGCGGGGACCAAGGTTC
>CAZTIJ010000304.1:0-2523 GCA_964613365.1 uncultured Clostridiaceae bacterium
ATAAATTTTGTGATCCACTGGTTTTGCCCTCCATTGTAACCAACGATAGCTACCATTCTTGCAACGATAACGGTTCACAAATCCCTTAACTTCACGCTCTTTACTTAAGCTTTTTACCGCTTCATAGGTCGCAAGGATGTCTTCAGTATGTATAAATTCCAATAGTTCCTGATCTTTAAGTTCCTCCGTGGTATAGCCTAATACCTCTTCCCACTGAGGGTTGAGTCTTAAAAATCGTCCCTCCATACTAGCAATACATAAAAGATCCAAACTCGATGAAAAATAGACATCCAGTTCTTTTTGTTTTTCGAGGAGTTCCGTAATATCCTTGTATTGTTCCACAACGTGCGTAACCTTCCCTTGATTATCCAGTATTGGAGATGCCACTTTTTGAAAGTAGGCTCCTTCACTTGCAATGTGGTGATCCGACTTTTTTATTTTCCCCGTATCCACTGCCCTACAGGATACGTCCTCCTCCCGGGTCTTATCTTCTAAGGTGCGTAGTTGTTTTTGCAAAGCTGCCATCAGTTTATATCCGGCGGGATTACATCGTAGAACTTTCAAATCTCGATTTTTAATGATTATGGGATCCGGGATAGTATCAAGAATTCCCTCTAACAGTTCGAGTTCTTTTTGAAGCATTTTGTTATACCTCCTAATGCGATATATTTTCATTATACCTGATTTTTTTGCCTTATGTGTAGTAAGATTGAATATGAAAATTTTTATCGTCCCTTGATTAAGATAGAATCATCCCTTGCACAATATACGATTCTTGACTATACTAATATAGTTAAGAGTTGATTTGCATTCTGCATCTGTAAACGCTCTAATTCTCTTAAGATCAAGGAGGTTACTATGACTTTTCATCTGGAAAAAAATCAACTACTCAGGGGACTTGGCCTATCCTTAATATCTTTTTTGCTTTTAATCATCGGCGTGGGGATGATACTGGGAGTTTCTCTGCATCTGGCAAACTTGGCGGTCTATTTTGTTTTTTCTATTTTAGCGGGATTTATCTATCTGTTGCTTAGCGGTTATCAATTGACGATTGTGTTGTTTATGTTTATGACTGGTCTGTTAGTGGGTTATATCGAAATGTATCGGGCTTTTTGGCAAGGTTTGGAAGGTTGGGGGGAAATCATTGGTATTTTAGCACTGCTGATTTGGCCCACCATCGGTATTTTCCTCGGTGTAATCATTCAAATCACGGTGTTTTTTTACAAAAAGTATCAAAAAAGAAAAAACAACGGTACCGATTAAAGGATAGATTAAAATCAATATCTATAATTTCAGGTCGCGTCGAGGATATATATAAAAAACTCCAAATAATGCTACCGATACAATAAGAGCGGTCAAAACAAGGTATACTCCTTCAAACCCTCCACTTTTCAAAATATCAGATGCCTGATAGTACTTAAAGGGTGTGAAGTACTTCAAAAAATCCACAGAGTCGCTTAAAGGTTGTATCACCGATAGCATATAGGTTCCCACCACCAGTGCCACTGATATGGCACTGGACTTTTTAAAGACTCTTGCGGAAGCCGCAATGAATAGTCCGAGACTTAAAAATATCATTTGAATCAAAAAAGCTGCCGTAAGAATTTGAAGAATGTACTTACCATTTTCCCAATCGGGATCGTATCCACTGATGAAAATAGCGATCCCTATTCCTGCAACCACAGTTAACAACATACAGTTTATGAAAGCTGCAAGAACTTTGCTAACTAAAACCCTGCATCGTTTAATCGGCCGACTCATTAAAAACTCTCCGGTTTTGTCCCGCTCTTCTTTGCCGATAATATTGTTCCCTAAAAGCACTGCAAAAATCCCCAGCATGATATATAGGTAAAGAGCAACGATAGACATATATCCGTTGATGGTAGTGAGGTTGGCCCCGTACATGCCAAAGGCTTCGAGCATCCCTCTTGGCATGGTATCCAGTATTCTCCCCATTTCCGGATTATCGTAGTAAGCTTCAAACTCCACAAAAGCCATCCCCAAAAACACCAAAATGACCAGCGACCAGATAATAAATCCTTTCCGATGGTCTCTCATTTCTCGAATTAAAATATTCACAGCCTCAGCACCCCCTTTATCGGACTCGTATATTTCTTTTTCTATATGCTACATAGGTTATGCTATGGGCCAGTAGGATAAAACCGATACTGACCATCCCCCGTTCCATAGGAAAGGATTCTTCCATTAAAATATAAGAGGGTTCAAAGTGGTAATAAGGGGTTAGGATCCCAAGAAATTCTCCCCCCACGATACTTCGAAATGCATTGAGTACGTAGAGTCCGAAACCAAAGCCCAAAGCATAACTAACCACACTACGAATCTTATTTGTCCCCACCGTAATCAGCATCCCTATGCTGAAGAAAAACAGTTGAAAAATCGGCACCGACAATATTAACAATATTAAGGGTCTGATTTCGTATTCCTTTCCATCGCGAAAGAGCTCTATGGAAACAAAAGTGCCGGCTACAACCACCAGGCTTGTGAGTAACAGGATACAAAAGG
>CAZTIJ010000305.1:0-2512 GCA_964613365.1 uncultured Clostridiaceae bacterium
AGGAGTATCTGATCCGCTTCAAATCCATGGGCAAAGGTCAGCATGGCCATTTCAATCACCAAAGAATACATTTCTTCATATATCTCTGTATCCTCCACATCATATCCATGGGTCTCGATCTCTTCTAGAAGATCCTTTTCCAACCGAAGAAATTCCCCAAGCAAATCCGGAATTTCCTCAATCCGTTTCATTTCATCGGAGGTGAGTCTTGCCCTATCCTCCAGGGTTTCAATAACCCACTCAACGGACAGGGCGGTCCCAAAGATTATGGAGGAAACGGCACCGGCCTCCCCTTCCATATCCAGCATCAAATGGTGGTTTCCCATTTCACGAATTCTTCGGGAGGTTGCCATCAGCTCGGAGGAGAGGGAGAGATTTTCCTGATCCTTAGCGCTCATCAAGTGATCGTGGTATACATCCAACTCCTCGAAATAACTTGCATACAGCTGCTCCCGCACCCACTGGGTTTGTCGTTGATACTCCCGGATTGTTGATTGCCCCTGTACATTTAATATGAAAGAAACCGTCAGGATAAAGGCAAGTGCTATGAACAGCTCTCGTTGATGGTTTTTCATCCACCGGATAAGCCCGTTATTTTCGGTGCTTTTCCTCCAATGGGCGTCCTCAATTCTATGCTCTTCCCGCAAAAACTCATCGGCGGTGAGGCCAAACAGATCACACATCAACAGGATCTTTTGGATTTCAGGGGTGGACTGGCCGGATTCCCATTTGGATACGGATTGTCGGGATACCTTTAATTTCTCCGCCAACCCTTCCTGGGAAAGATTTTTTTCCTTCCGAAGACTTCGTATTTTTTCACCGATTTCCATGAAATCATCCTTTCCATTTTGGAATACTGATCATCTTCGTACCATTATACCACTGCCCCCCTAAAGTACCACCAACTGTACTGTATAACGGCCGCAACCGGCAGTTGCAAATGGAGGAATGCCCAAAATTTCCAGGGGATGAGCTGTCTTAACCATGATTACAACGTAATGATTTGATAGCCTTCCTTAACGTATTCCGCCATGGGGGGATGCCCTTTTGCTTCTCCGGAAACAGGAATCCCTACGGTTTCGTTATACTCCAATACCCCAAACTTCGCTGAACAGGCCTTGCAGATTGAGTCAAACAGACCTTTGTCCTTCGTCTTTTGATACAGCTCGTTTCCTGACTCCTCCAACTTCTTAATAAGCTTAACCGCTTCCCCTTCCATCACGATCTTTGCCTCCACCCCTTTGCTGTCCATATCCAGGGCGTTGATTAGGATATGATTAAAACACAACAGCTCTCCTTTAAATGCAAAAAATACGGCTTTTTCCATGATTGATCCCTTCCTTTTTCTTAAATTTTGTATTGCTTGTTTTCACTCTAGTTGTTTTATACCTCCCATACAGAGTCTTAAACGTTTATGCGAACCTCCCGGAGCCCTCCCTCTTTATTCGTCCCCTCCCAAGGTTCCTTCTAATCAAATAATTTTTCCCTCTGCAAACAGTTTTTGATATGTATTTGACAGGTTTAATTCAGTATATTATAATTTAGTTCAAATATTACTTAATCAAATTGAGAGGTGATCACCTTGTCCGAACTGTTAGATATTATGAAAGCCCTGGGGGATAAAACCAGGTACAACGTGGTTAAACTGCTTTTGCAACATAATTACTGTGTGGGAGCCCTTGCTAAAAAACTTGATATATCCAAATCCGCCGCCTCCCAGCACTTAAAGGTTCTTCGAAATGCGGGAGTGGTTAAGGGTGAAAAAAGAGGCTATTTTACCCACTATTACGTAGACCGGGATTTGCTAAGGGATGCGGCAAAAGAAATTGTTGCCTTAAGTGAACTGGAGAAGCTTGAAAATAAATGCACAAAATCCGGTTCTAAAAACCATTCCTGTTGTGAAAAGGAGGTGAAATAGAATGTGTAAATCCAAATGTGAGCATCCGGAGTTACAACCAAAGGATGGCAAGTGCAGCGATGAGCTGATTGAAAGATGTCACGGCAAGGATAGAAATCACCCTTGCAAGGAAGAAGAAAAAGAAAAGAAGTAAACGATAATCAAAAAAACTTCGAACCTTATCCTTTTTTTCGGATAAGGTTCTTTTATGATGAGATCAATAGGTTCCACCGCCTCTTTTTATCAGGGTGAAATGTCCCGGCAGATAGTTTTCAATTTCCAAGATCAGCATATTTTTCTTAGCGTGCTGAAGCTTATCTTCCCCACCTTCTTCCTGTTCTTCTTCGAAGGTGTAGACCACTTTTTTTCCACGGCCCTTGGCTTCATCCTCCCCCATTTCCAGGACTTTCACAACCCTCCCTTCCGGAGGAATAACAACGCGGTACCTAATTTCACCCCAGGACATAATGGCACTTGCCCCCCCCCCTGTTCTTTACCATTCAATGGTCCCGGTCTTATGCTTCCTCAAAAAATATTCGGTCTATACTGTCGATGAAATCGGGGTCGGAAAAATCCGGGATTCCCCGAAAACGCAACACCTTATCTCCCTTTAAC
>CAZTIJ010000306.1:0-2509 GCA_964613365.1 uncultured Clostridiaceae bacterium
TTTCATCAGTGCCTCTACCCGCTGCTGTTTTTCTTCGTCGCTGAATTTCTCCTCTCCCTCGGCCTTCACATTGGAAAGGCCGAAGGCAATGTTTTCCCGGACATTCAACCAGGGAAACAGGGCGCCGCTTTGAAAGACCAAAATCCGGTCCGTTCCCGGAGCTTTCACTTCCCGGTCCTTCATCAGGATAATACCGCTACTGATGCTTTCCAGTCCGGCGATCATATGAATCAGCGTGGACTTTCCGCAGCCGGAAGGTCCAAGAATCGATACGAACTCTCCTTTTTTTACCGTTATATCCAAGCCTTCCAGAACTTTTTCCCGGCTGAAGCTCTTTTGCAGGTTTTGAACTTTTAGCATTGCCTCCACAGTTTTCACCTCTTCGAATTCCTTTTATTATAACTCTCGTTTTAATTCCGACTAAATATATGGGTTTAATCAATCGATAAACCTATTGTAAATCATCAATCCCGATAAGTCAAGTAAAGATTAATTATTTTAATCCCGTATTTTTTACCATAGATTAGTGACAGCGGGGCGGAGTTTCTGTCACATACCTTATCGGCACCATGTATGCAGGGTTAGCAGCGAAAAGACCTTTGATGACTTTTAATCGAACTCTTCTCTCTTTACCGATAGTGATTCCAACTGAAAAATCCCTTTGTTTCCATAATAAAAAAGAGCCTTTTCGGCCCTTATGATGATCCTATAACGGTACTCTGTTTTTTGCACCTTTTTTGTATCTCTTTGTAGCTCAATTGTTTTGGTGAATGACCAATGTTTTCATGATTTGTCCGCTACTCTTCCAGTGGCTAAAACTTTATCCCGTTATCATTCATTTATCCTTCTTTAGAATTTTTCCTTTATCAAAAAAAGGGACGGTTTCACCGTCCCTAAAATTTTTGATATTACATCCATCTTTTAAGCTTTTAGCCCCAAGGCCTATCATCCAAATCCCTTACCAAAGGGTTTCGCAAGCAGGGGTGACAGTTACTCCGTCCCGCTTTCATCGTTTTCTGTTAAGGCTTTTTTCAGGATCTCGGCTTTGTCGGTACGCTCCCAGGGAAGGTCCAGGTCGTCCCTTCCAAAGTGGCCGTAGGCGGCGGTCTGTTCGTAGATGGGCCGCTTCAGCTCAAGGTTTTCGATGATGGCCCGGGGGCGAAGGTCAAAGTTCTCGGCGATCAGGTTTTCAATCCGGGTCTCGGAAATTTTCCCGGTGCCGAAGGTCTCTACCATAATGGAAACCGGATTGGCCACTCCGATGGCGTAGGCGATTTCGATTTCGCATTTATCCGCCAGACCGGCGGCAACGATGTTTTTCGCCACGTACCGGGCGGCGTAGCTTCCGGAGCGGTCCACTTTAGTGGCGTCCTTCCCGGAGAAGGCCCCTCCCCCATGGCGGGAAAATCCGCCGTAGGTATCCACGATGATTTTTCGTCCCGTCAGGCCGGCGTCTCCCTGGGGCCCGCCGATCACGAATCGTCCCGTGGGATTGATCAAGAACTTGGTGTTGTCGTCCAACAGTTCCACCGGCACCACCTTTCGCACCACATCCCGGATCAGATCCTCCCGGATTTGCTTTAGGGGTACGTCTTCATGGTGCTGGGTGGAGACCACCACGGTATGAATTCTTTTCGGTTGATCGTCTTCGTATTCCACGGTGACCTGGGTCTTTCCGTCGGGGCGAAGGTAGTTGAGCTTGCCGTTCTTTCGCACCTCGGCCAAGCGTTTGGCCAGCTTATGGGAAAGGGATATGGGCAGAGGCATCAACTCTTCGGTTTCATTGGAGGCGTAGCCGAACATGATTCCCTGGTCCCCGGCCCCCATGGACTCGTACAAATCTTCCTTGGACTGGTTTTCCCGGTGTTCAAAGGCTTCATTGACGCCCATGGCGATGTCCGGGGACTGCTCGTCGATGGAGGTCAATACGGCGCAGGTTTCGGCGTCAAAGCCGTACTTTGCCCGGGTGTAGCCGATGCGTTCCACGGTTTTCCGGGCAATTTTGGGGATATCCACATAGCAGGTGGTGGTGATCTCCCCCATTAATAGTACCAGCCCCGTGGTAACCGCAACTTCGCAGGCCACCCGGGCCTCGGGGTCCTGCTTTAATATGGCGTCCAGTACCGCATCGGAGATCTGGTCGCAGATTTTATCGGGGTGTCCTTCCGTTACGGATTCGGAAGTAAATAATCGTTTATACATTTTTCTCCTCCTCTTCGGTGATGTTTCTTATGACAGCAGCCACAGCCACTATCCCATGGGAAACACTACCCAAAATTATTTTTATGGTTTCGGTCCTTTTTATAAAAATCCGAAACTTTTTTTCGACATTTTTCCCTGGCTTTGGTCCCTGTTTTGGAAAAGTTTCCATCCCCGGGGCAGGATCAAAAGTCTTCAAACATGAAAAAAACCTCTTCTAAGAAGAGGGTCCACTCTCCTTATCTCTCAGAAATGATTCTGCAGGAATTAGCACCATACTTCTATGGTTGCCGGGTTTCAAAGGGCCTGT
>CAZTIJ010000307.1:0-2505 GCA_964613365.1 uncultured Clostridiaceae bacterium
AAGGATGCCTGCATCATCAGAGTCCTGAAAAAAAGTTTCAATGGCTTCCATACTTTCTTCAATGGCTCTTTCTTCAATAATTCCCGCTGTCATAGAGTTAACGCCCCCTAATACTAGACCTGCCACAGAGGTAATTACCAATAGAATTAAACCTAATTTAATAATCTCACGCATTTTGCTTTTTCACCTCCCCGAAAACTTTTGGAGCTGTATAACGATCGATAAGGGGAACCATGGTATTCATTAGTAGAATTGAGAAACCAACTCCTTCAGCATAACCACCGAACAATCGAATGGTAGCGGTTAAAATACCACATCCCAGAGCAAAATATATCCTTCCCCTTGGAGTAACCGGTGTCGAAGCATAATCTGTTGCCATATAAATCGCCCCGATCATTAGAGAGCCGGAAAGCAAGTGGAAAGTCATGTACTCAATATTAAATCCGCTGTACAGCAAAGTAGCTATAGCTACCGTTAAAATATATACTCCGGGTATCCGTATAGAAATCACACCCCGGTATAACAGATATATACCACCAATGATTAAAAGCAATGCAGAAGTTTCTCCCATACTTCCACCGACGTTACCGATTAGAAGATCAACGAAGCTCGGTGCACCTTGCTGGACCGTTGTAAAATCCTTTACATAGGTAAGAGGTGTGGCTGTGGAGACAGCATCCACTCCCGGTTCAACCCATCCGGTCATCCGATCAGCATAGGAAATCGTTAGCATAATTCTTGCAGCCAGGGCCGGATTCATAAAGTTTTGACCCACGCCGCCAAATAATTGTTTTACTATACCTATGGCAAACACCGAACCTACGACAGGCAACCAAAGAGGTACTGTGGGTGGTAGATTAAGTGCCAATAGCATTCCTGTGACCAGGGCACTTCCATCATAAATTGTCACAGGCATATTTCTGATTTTCTGGATCACTACTTCGGTTGCCAAACAGGATATAATACTTATTAACAAAATCATCGCTGCTGGCGTTTTGAAAAAATAAATTGAAGCAATTGTTGCCGGTATTAATGCAATAGCAACATCAACCATGATTTTTTGAATCGAAGTATCTTCTCTAAGGTGTGGTGAGGAAGATACGATTAATCGATCACTCATTTATTTCCCTCCTTATACAATCTAACGTATTACTTTATTTTTTATTTTTTGCTTGTATTTCCCCTTTGGCAATTCGTATGCTTTGGAGCAGCGGTCGTTTTGATGGGCATACGTATGAACAGGATCCACACTCTATACAATCCATTGGATAGTATTTTTCAGCCATTTCCATATTATCAATCAAAGCATAAGCACTAATATATAACGGCTGCAAGTAGACAGGGCATATATCCACACAGGCAGAGCAACGGATACAGTTCTCTGGCTCAGGTATCGTTCCTTCTTCTCGATTAAAAAACACTACCCCGGAAGAACCCTTCGTAATCGGGAGTTTGTCTGAGCCTACTGCCATTCCAGTCATCGGACCACCCATGATGATCTTCCCCACAGGCTCCTTAAGGCCCCCACATTGCTGAATAAGCTCATTAACGGGGGTTCCGATTTTTACCCATAAGTTTTTCGGTTCTTGTAAGATTCCGCCACTTAAAGTGGTTACCCTTTCAATTAATGGCATGCCGGTTTCAATGGATTGATGAATCTGATATGCGGTTCCGATATTATTCACCACGACCCCAACCTCCATGGGCAACGAACCTGATGGTACTATACGACCTGTACAAGCATCGATCAATTGCTTTTCCGCTCCTTGTGGATATTTCGTCTGCAGGACCACAATATGGATGTTTTCTTCCTTTTCCACTGCGCTTTGCATCACTTCTACCGCATCGGGCTTATTATTTTCAATTCCGATGTAGCCGGTCGTTACATTCAAAACTTTCATAATTGCCTTCAGTCCACCAACAACTTCCTTTGAGTGTTCCAACATTAAGCGATGATCTGCAGTTAAATAGGGCTCACATTCCGCACCATTTAAGATCACCGTGTCAATGGCTTTTTCCGGAGGTGGCGAGAGCTTCACATGGGTAGGAAAAGTTGCGCCTCCCATCCCTACAATTCCTGCGTCCTTGATTATTTCTTTGATCTCATCACCACTTAGAGAGTCAACGGTTCCCTTTTTATGAACCGACTCATGGACTTCATTCTTCCCATCGGACTCGATTATAACGGACAACACCTCTCCGTTAACCGCCGGTTTCATTGTTACTTCTTGAACCATACCGGAAACACTGGCGTGAACAGGTGCTGATACAAAACCACCTGATTCTCCGATTTTCTGGCCAACCTTCACGTAGTCACCTTTTTCAACCAAGCTCTCACAAGGAGCTCCGATGTGTTGTTGCAGTGGAATCGTCACTGTTTCTGGATCTTTTGCTTTTTCTAATGCTAAATGTGCAGTATAATCCTTTCTTTCCGGTGGATGTATACCGCCTTTAAATGAAAAAACTTTCACTTTGTTTCACCCCTATCATTTTTTTGATGTTTTT
>CAZTIJ010000308.1:0-2503 GCA_964613365.1 uncultured Clostridiaceae bacterium
CAGATCCTCGGTGCGGTATACCGATAGTGGGATTTCACCTATATGTAGTATGCTCATTTCAGCCTTGGAAATTTGTTGATAGATGGAAAAAAGCTGAAATGACTGAAGGGTATTTAGGGCTTTTTCATCGTCCACACCCTGTTCACCCTTTTCCTCTTCGGACTTTTCCTCTTGATTTTCATCGGCTTCCGATGCTTCATCAAAGGACAGTACCAGGCTCTCCGTAGGACCTCCTAAATAGTTGCCCTGTTCATAAGAAATAACTTCCGAGAATTCTACTACGAACTCCGCCGGTCCACTATCTTTTACTAAAAAGACAAACTCATACCCTCGACTATCCGAGGGGCTGTTTACACTGTCGGAGATCACTCCCTTGCCCTGTCCAAATTGAGCGACGTTCCCCCCTCCCGATTGGTATTCTAGGTGTTCATCATCGTAGATGATGTCCGCATGAATGGTACCGATGCTTTGATCACTCTCAAAGCCTACGTAGATCGTGATGACTTCACCGGCGACAACCCCATTGGGTCCTGCTTCAATTTGAAGACCCACATCCTCTGCAAAAACCGGGCCGGGACTTAAAAAAAAGCCAATGATCATGAGAAACATCACCGAGAGAACCCTGTTTTTCGTTCTTATCTTCTGCCTTTCATTGCCGTCTATTGTCCTTACTCCATTGTCCCTTTTTAAATCTTGCCTCTTCATATCTCTTGTATACATATCAGCACCCTTTACTGCGTTAGATTGATCATCCCAAGTAAATGTCTTTGTAGCCTTAACAGATCCAGAATCCCCACATCACCGCTTCGGGTTACATCCGAGGCTTTAAGGGGTGACCCTTCCAGATCGGTCAGGCCTAGCAAGTATCTTTGTAGTCTCAATAAATCAATAATGGTAATATCCCCGTCGCCGTTAATATCCCCCGGTATAATCACTCGGTATTCTGTTAATACTTCTTCCCCGTCATCGTTAAGAACCTTTACTCCATCACCGGTGGCCATGCTACCGGAAGTTTTCTCCTCACCCTTGGCATTGAAAAGCTTTAGGGAGCCATCCTTTATGGTAACTTCGTTAAAAAAGTTTTCGACCGAGGTTTTCGGAGGGATTTTGGTAATGGTTTTTTCTTCTATCTTATAGCGGTCACTGATGATTTTAAAATTTTTCCCCGGGGGATTGTCTTCATCGTTTTCATCCTCCGGCGGCTCCGGTAAGGTTGGACCGGTTGTATCCAGGGTAAGGATCTTGGCTCCGTCAAAATAAAAGGCGAGGATCTCTTTATGCCCTTTCCCTTCCTCAGCCATTTGTTGAGCCCCCCGCTGGCTCATGCCCACCCCATGACCGAAACGACGGTTCACAAAGTTGTAGCCATCCTCGGCATCTTCCACACTGCGCATTCGAAGATTTCCGTTGAAATAGGGATGTCCCAGAAGATAGGTGCCCCTCGACGATTGCCTCATTAAAACCAGATCGATTTCCACTTCATTTTTCTCCGAGAGATCTCCTTTCCCGGAGCCATTTGTGTTTGGGGTATCATACTGTAGCAAAACCTTCCCCTCGGCGGTTACATAGCTTCGACTGCCGGTTCCCGGGTAACGCTCTTTTCCGTTTTTCAAGGACGTAATCTCCACTAACTTAAGGTCGTGTTTGTTTTCTATATCCATGCCTTGCTCTCTTAACTTCTCAAAGGCTCTCCTCTGCATCTCCTGAAGCACAGGACTGAAATACTGATATCGCTTCTCTTCCTCCGTGGTCTCTTTTAGGGCATAATCCCGGTGCACGTAGCCCTCTTTTCTTTCCGATCCCGATTGATACCAAATCTTATACCAACTGCCCTCTGTGCTGATATAGGGAAGCGTCGTATCACGACTTACCTGACCCATGCTGCTGTACGTTGTTCCCGGTCCCCTCCGGACATTCAAGGAATGTCCTTCCCCGGTGTCGATTCGAACGATTTCCTGATTATCAAAAATTCCGTAATCCTCGGTAATCTTCTTCGGGACATAAAAAGTTTCCGTAAGACTTGCGGGGTTTCGAAGATCATAGGGATCCTCTTTTTGGACTAGATAGGGGAATTCTCTATTTTTTTCGGCTCCTCCTCCCCAAGTACTTCCCGGAAATTCCGTCTGTCCTCCATTGGAGGCGGCGTAAAAGGTGTCGATCATCTTCCCCTGGTACTGAAGAACTTGGCCCCGGGTTTCTTCCACGGCTCGGATCGCACGTTCGTACCTGGGGTTATACCCTTTGTATACCTGATGCACTGTGGTGTCCACCAAGTCATAATCCCCTCTGCCGTCCATTCGTTTTGCAGCGTAGCCCCGGCCGGTTACCGCTTGGGCTTTCAAAGCTTCTAACGGGAAGCTGTTACTCATTTCGTAGGCCACCACTCCGTACAGGTATTTTTCAAAGGCTACCTGATTGATTACCTGGAGGCTGCCTTGGTTGCTTGTAAACTGCATCTGCCCTAAATAGTCGATATCTCCGTGGTCGGTCCCCTTAAGATGCA
>CAZTIJ010000309.1:0-2501 GCA_964613365.1 uncultured Clostridiaceae bacterium
CCAAAATCAAAATTGTTATCATCAATATCTTAGTCTTTCTCCACTCCAATAAAATTCCTCCTCTCAATTATTGATAAAACAACCGACAAAAGACTTTTAATCATAGCTCCCAAGCATCCCTCCTTAAGGAAAAATTATTTATTATGTTTTTCCTGATGTTTCACAAAAATGCATTAAAAAAACCGGCGCAGCTTGAAAAGACCGGCCGGTTACGCTACTGGCTCCCCTTGAAAAAAGCGTCCAATTAACTCTCAAGGATCTTCGCTTCCATTTTAATAGTATTTTGATACCCATGACAGGGAGTATCTAACAAATATTTTTCTTTTTTAAAGAACTCATCGTGTGACGGTTCAAACGTTTGGGCCATAATGGATCGGCTGAATATTACCCAGTTTACCAAGGTAGTTTTGGAAGAACCTTTACCAAGGACGAATTAATTATCCCGATGAAAAATTCCGTTGGTCCAGCTACGCCCTTTGTTATAGCCCTCTTTGCTGATTTTTTTCCCGAGCTTAACCACCGTGGACTGAATGATTTTTCGGTTGTCATTGACCACGGTACCCAGCATCGGCAGAGCCCGAAGGGTGGCGGATTTTCTGATTTTTCGTTTGTCTCCTCGTTCCTCATTGATGATAAACTCCTGGGCGATCAGCCCTACCCGGAGGGATAGATAGGCATTGGCGGAGCCCTGGATGGCGGAGTTCATTAAGAGATTCACCGCCGCCTGGACGCCGGGGACGAGACTTCCCAGGAAGGAGCCGAACATGATAGAGAGCATGGGCTCCAACTGTTCGTCCAACAGCTCCAGATCCTCCAGGCTTCGGGTTAAGAACAAAGTGGCCAGCACGTTGACGTAGATTTTTACCAGCTTCCCGATTCCCGGGCGCTGATGATAAAGAACCGCCACCTGCCGAATCATTTTGGTGATATGTACCATCATGAACACCGCATCCAGACTGCCGTTTTGGGAGATGGTGGTGGTGATAAACACCCGGGAGGCGTTATCCCGGATGATTTTTTCTCCTCTTTTGTGGAGGAGCTCTAAGGCGGCTTCGATTTCCTCGAGGGAAGGGTCCTCGTCAAAGGCGATGGTTTTACCCTCTTCCTCTAGGATCGCGGTAAGGGCCTGGTTTTCTCTTAGATAGTTCACCAAGTCTTTCCGCTTTGCCGGATCCTGTTGATAGGCCTCTTTCCTGGGAAGGGTTTTTGCCTCGGGCAGGAGAAGAAACCGAATCGTAGGGTAGATAATCAGGGACAGCAACAAAAGGAGCCCTAGTATCAAAAACCCGTAGGCGAGAAACCGGTTCATATCCAGCAGTAGATAGTAGGTTTGCAGGGCCTGGGTGATGACGATCAATAGGAAAAATAGAATGGTGGCGACGAGCAATATAACTAGCTGTCTTTTGTTTTTCGGTTCCATATAAGGGCCTCCTTTAGGCGTGTTTTTGCTATTATACCATAAATCCCTAAATCCCTGTCATCTAGGGCGGTACTACCTCATCCGCTGAAGTTTTGCCTCAATCCGCGCGTTGATCACCTCTTCAGGAAGTTCCCGGTAGCGACTTTCCTTCAGGTGATGGGTGTTTTTTACAGCACCGTTGGTGGCAGGCCGGGTTCCTGGGATAGTAGTCGCCGCTTTGGAAGGTAGAAAAGCCTCCTGGCTCTTTTTTCTCTTCGTCAGTTCTTCCAGGATTTTGGTTAAGTACTTTTCATAGCCGAAGGTGGTGACGCTTTGGCGATTGATAATGGTAAGGGCCTCCTCTAGCATTTCCTTTCCGAAGTGCTGCTGTAACCGTTGATGGAGCTGATCGTGGTTGGGGATTCCTTCTTTCTTTTCCTTGGGATGTTGAGAATTAGCACTTTTTTCGCTGTAATCCCTATGGTTTTTATAATTTTTTGTTTTATTATTCTTTGATGGATGGATCTCACTACAATTCGTATCAGTAAAATTAGTCTTAGTAAGTTCAGTATCATTAGGGGGGAATTCGGTAACCTCTGTAGGGGCAAAAAGTTCCCTTCTCGGGGGAGTTTTTTGGGTTGTCCGGGGTGGCATAATTACCCCCGAGATTTCCGGTTTCGCCAGATACAGGCGACTAACCTTTCCTAGGCCCGGACTTTCCTCTACTAACAGCTCCGCCTCCCGTAGTTCTTTTTTATATTTGGTAATGGTTTTGCCATTGGCCCGAAGGACCTCACTAAGGCTCCGGTCCCTTTGGGGCTTTTCCCTCAGGGGACGGTGGTCGTACCGGGCGGGTTTTACCTTGAAGTTTAAGTAGTAGCGGCCCTTTTCATCCCTCCGGTTGTTACTGATGGACAGCAGCAAACGGTCGAAGAGCACGGAGTAAAGAAGAATCGCCCCCGGGGACAGTTTTTCATACCGGTCATTGTGCAGCAGTTCTTTGGATAACTGATAAAAGCGAAAACCTCCTTGATCTTCCTCGCGGTAGAATCGTTCTTCGATGGTACTTTGTTTCTTTGTCATGGATAACCTCCTTGGAATT
>CAZTIJ010000310.1:0-2451 GCA_964613365.1 uncultured Clostridiaceae bacterium
TGTTTTCCCAGGGCATCTCCCAGGGATTCCCGGTAACGACTGAAACGCAGGCTTAAATCCTCAGGATTCCATACCACCCCTTGGTCCGCCAACCCGGAATAAAATTCCGCCTCTCCCGCCAGACCACTGAGAATACTATGTTCCTTGCTACCCTCAATCAACAAACTGTAACGACTTAAGGCTACTCCAAAATCTTTTTGGTTATGGCGGGACAGTCCCCAGTTAAGAAGGTCCTCGGCGGCGCTTAAATATCCTGCGCCGTACTGATCATGCCAACCATATACCGGGTATCCCTCGGCAAAGGCATTAAACTTGGAAGTAACCCCGGTTATGCTGTCGGCCTCTTGATAGGCTTCCTGAAATGACTGTATGCCTTCTTGCCCAAGGACCTTTTGACGACTGTTGGATGTCACACTTTCAATATTCTGGGGCAACAGATCCCTCTCTGAAATTATCAGATCGTAGCGCTGTAGGGCCTTCTCAAAATCTCCCCGACTGTGATGCTCCTGGGCGGAAAGCAGTAAATTCATGGTACTGTGGACAAAGCCGGTTTCATACCGTCGGATATTGGGACTTCGTCGATGGAGATTTCCATAGTAACGAAAACCGATGGCCGGTGTGGCCTTTTGTAAAACTTCATCGGTAATAACCGCTTCTCCCCCAATGGCCAACAGCTCTTCCTTATCAAACAGATAATCCTGGATATCGGGATTAATTCCACCCCGCTCCGTAAAATACACCACGGGTTTTCCCAGGGTAGAGGCCGCCACCGCATCCACATAGGCTCCTCCGTTAACGAGACTGACGCCGCTATTGTTGCTAAAGTCCGGATGAGACGCCAGGGATAGACTGGTTTCCACCCGGTTGCTTCCCCCATAGCGCGCCTTTACCGTTACCCCTTCCATATCATTTAAGTCTGTTTCCAGCTCTTCCGATACCACGCCGGTGCCACCGACAATAATCAGGTTATCAATATGTAAGCTTTTAATGGCTTTTTCCGTGGCTTCGGGTATGGTCCCCCGTTGATTGTTTACCATCAGTATGGGATATCCGCGGTGGGCTAAGGGTCCGGCAACTAAGGAGTCCACCTCGGAGTTTCCGTTGACAATGATTGCGGTGTTGTTTCTGGGAGCAGGAACCCGTAATCCCACCTCGGCGGCGGTCTCAAAACGGTTACTCCCTTCAATTCGCTCGGTGCTAAGGCCCAGGCTTTGTAAATCTTCCTTTACCGACCGGCTAACCGCGGCTTCCCCTCCTACGATGGTGGCTTTGGTTGCATTAAGATCTTTAATAATCTTCTCGGTGGTATCCGGCAGACGGTCCTTGGTTACCAACAGGATTTGTGCATCCCGTGCTCCCGCTAGGGCACTGGCCGTCAATCCGTCCACCACCTGGGGGATTCCCTCTACACTATCCCCTCGGACGATGATTACCTCTTTCGATGTGGTGCCGTTTCTTTTCGCAATTTCACCGGCGGTGGCAAAACGATTATCCCCTGCCAGTCGAAAATCCCGATCATCGTAATCTTCAATATAGGCCCGGGAAATCCTCCCCGGTTGATTCACCGGCAGAAATCCTCCCACCACAGCGGATAGAACCATTACTGCCACTAATGCTTTGCAAATCTTTTTCTTCATCCTTCGTCCCTCCTACTCTCCTTAAATAGCTTCCATCCATTTCTCCAAGACTCCCATTACAGTAGTCCCTGTTTTTATAATCTTAAAACCTTTCCATCCGCCCTCTTATTATATCGACGGCTCCCTCTCCTCTTTATAGAGGGCTAAGGTCCTGAAATAATTTCTAGGGCCCGGCGATAGATTTCCTCGGACAGCACACTGGGTCCTCCGATAAAAGAGAAGGTTTCCATTACCCCTAAAATTCCCTGGGCTTCCCGGGATATTTCTTCTGTTCGGGTATATATTATGGGAACCTGTAAAATCGATGCCGCCACTGCGTCCACATAACTGGCTCCGTTCACAAAATTCACTCGGGATCCTTCACTGCCGTAGGCGTTAAACACCATTAGGCTGGTCCCGTATCGATCCTCTCCGTATACCTGATCTCCGGCTAAACGTTTTACCTCTCCCTCTACTAAATCCTCCAGGGATTGTTGTACCTCTGGGGATACCACGGCCTCTCCCCCAATGATCACCAGATTTTCAATCCCCTCTTCCCGAATCACCGATTCGGTTGCCTTCGGCACCCCGTCGGATACCAACAGAATCGGATACCCCTTTTCATGGGCAATGGGCCCTGCTAATAGGGCGTCCACTAGAGCATCTCCCCGGGTAATCATTGCGGTTCTTTCCCCAAAGTCCCGGTGGATTTCCTGCTGCTGTAGGCTCAGGGTTTTCTTTGCCACCTCTGCGGCGGTGGTGTATCGATTGCCTTCTTCAAGGCTTATCCTTTTGGTTTTAACGCCTTCCCGCTGGAGTAAGTCCTCCACCGAGG
>CAZTIJ010000311.1:0-2447 GCA_964613365.1 uncultured Clostridiaceae bacterium
CTCTAATAAAAAAGTGTACCAGAGGGTCTGACCCTCTGGTACACTTTCCATAAGGGTACTTACCTGATACCCTTAATTTTACCATGGTTTAATTATATTTGGAAACGTTTTCCGCTTTTCAACAAACTTTGGGACAGTTGGGTTAGGTCCTCTGCGGTGGAGGCGATTTCCTGGGAGGAGGCGGTTAACTCTTCCGAGGAGGCCGCCACTTCCTCGGTGGCCTCGGCGTTATCCCCCGCAACACTTGCGACTTTTTCAACCCGCCGGCTCATTTCCTCCTTGGCATCGTCCATTGCCCTTAGCTCTTGATTGACGCTGTCCATATAGGGCGGGATCGCCTGAACGCCCTCAATGATTTCTTCAAAGGTGCTTCGGGTGTTTTCCACCCGGCGACCCTGTTCCTTAATGGAATCCTCCACCTTAGAAGAGGTGGACTCCACCGCCCGGGTTTCCCGGTGGATCTCCTCGGTCAGTCTTTGGATTTTCTCCGTGGACTGTCCCGAAGCCTCCGCAAGCTTTCGAACCTCCTCTGCTACAACGGCGAACCCTCGTCCGGATTCCCCTGCCCGGGCCGCTTCAATGGCCGCGTTTAGGGCTAAGAGATTCGTCTGGTCGGAAATCCCCTGGATCATCTCCGAAATCCCCCGGATCTCCTCTACGGAGGCATTCAGGCTCCCGATTTTTTCCTTCACTTCCCCAAAGGCGGTCTTTACCGAAGTCAGCGAGGCTACGAGATGGTCCACCTCTTCCCTGCCGGCGCCGGCCTTACCCTCGGCTCCGTCGGTTTTGGACTGCACTAAGGCAATGGCTTTTTCCACTCCTTCGGTGATCTTTTTAAAGGATGCCAGGGTGTTTTCAATTTCTCCGGTATCCCTCCGCTGGGCATCGGCCCCTTCCGCCACTTGGTTCATAGAGGAGGCCAGCTCCTCGGAAGAAGCCGACATCTGCTGAGAGGTCGCCGCTAAGGATTCAGAACCTTCTCCAAGACGCCGGGCCCCCGTGAGCATTTCCTCAATCATCTCTTGGATTGATTTTTGCATGGCTTCTATGGACCGGGCAATGCCTCCGAACTCGTCTTTCTTGTTTAAGAATTTCTCCGGCACGTGGTGATGAAAATTTCCCTTTGCCAGCTGATCCAGATGATCCTTTGATTGTTTTACACTGTCAATCACATAGCGAGAGGTCATCACCAATAGACCGGCTATGATAAGAAAGGCCACAATGCCCACTAGGGCAATGTTCGTTACGTTATCCCTGATGGCGTGATTTACCCGTTCGGTGGAAAGGGCAAGGTTGAGGTAGCCTCCTATGCCCTCGACATCCTCCATGGGCAGGAAAATTTCATAACCGGGAGTTTCCGCTTCCCCGTAGATTATTTCCTGAGAATACACTTCCTCGGAATTCAATACTTCCGCCGGAGCTGCCGTGGTAAGTTTGTCCGATCCATCCGACTCTTCCGGGGAAAGGTCCTGTTCCCCCTCTTCACTGGCATCCTCTGAAGGAGCGTCCTCCCCGCTTTCTTCCTGCTCTATCCCATCGGTATGGGCAATAACGGTGCCTTCTTCATCGATGTAGGAAGCGTATAAAATGTTTTCTTCTCTGCTTAAGCGCTCTAGGGTGCTGTCTATGGAAAAACGCTCCGACAGCTCATATACCTGATTCGCCGTAAGACCGATTTGCACCGCCCCGCCTGCAGGTATGCGTATGTAACCAAACTTGTAATAATCGTCATCGGTAATTCCCTGACGCATCTCTTCCATTAACTCTCCACCGGGTTCCTCTTGTACCAAAAAGGATCCGTGTTCCGGCGGCGCCTGAATTCCTAAGTTCTCTTCCACATGGGTGGTGTAGATAACCTCCCCATCCTCGGAGATAATGTTGATGACCTCAATATCCAGAGCCTCGGCTAAACTTGAGAGATGTTCATTGGATATGTTCTCAAAATCCATTAGGGCAAGCCTTGCGGAAATACGGATATGGTCTTCCAACATGTCGTTTACCGTATCCATGGAATCCTCGGCCATGGCCATCTGGTGCTGGGCTTGGGTCCCTAAATCCAGTGCGTTTTCCCGGGTTTCTTCAATGAAGCTGTCCCGAATCACGTAGGATGATGTTACGGTGATGGCTAAAACGGCCACCAGTACTAAAATCAGCGGGAGTACGGTTATTCGAAACCGAATGGAACCCTCCCTTTTCCGCCTTCCTTTCCTTGTTTCCGAACCCTTGCTTTTTTCCGTTGTCTGTTTGTTCATCTTGTCCTCCTTGACCTTTGTATTTTCGATGTCAAACCCATCGCAAATCCCAGTATACCATATATTGTAGGAGGTACAAGGTGTTTCAATTTAGTCGATATATTTGAAATTTTATCCTATATTTAGTTAATTTGAAGGATTCTTTATAGGATTCTTTATAAAAAAAATGTACCAGAGGGTCTGACCCTCTGGTAC
>CAZTIJ010000312.1:0-2429 GCA_964613365.1 uncultured Clostridiaceae bacterium
TGAATGAATTCTTTGCTTTCAAGAGATGCCTTCCTTTCAACCGATGCCTTCCTTTGTACAGATGCTTCCGATGGCCCCCTCGGAGCCGGAGATCGGCGAGGACGCCCTGCTGAAAACGCCCATGCCGTTAGCTGGGAATATTCATACCCGAAATTTCCCCACCATAAAACAAAAGCCACCTTTCTTTTCGAAAAGTGGCTTCTTTATGGCTTTCACCGAAGGATTATTTCTTTGCTTTCCAGCAACGCCGGCCATGGATTCATTAAATCGTCATTAGATCGTCGAGGTTAGAAACACCACGGCGAAAAACATCACCCATGCTGCAGTCAGTCGTTTCATATGGCAGTACCTCCTTACACAGTTCTTTTCTATTGTTATCGACTTCCGGGGTCTCCCCCTTTTCCTATCCCTAGGTATTGATGATGGATGCTCGATACCAATACCGGTTTTCGGTTATCTAAATAGGTTCCGTGTTGTTAAACTTTTATCTAATCACAAGTATTATTATAGCGAAAATCCCGACGATTGTCAAAAAAAAGGGACAAACCTCTGTCCCCTTCCGGCTATACATCCCCTTTACGTAGCACTTTATCTAACCACTTTAAATAGCCACTTTTCACAATAGCTTCTGTTAACTATGTTTTTTCATAATTTCCTCGCAGCGCCTTGCCGGTTCCGGTTTTGAGACCAGGTAGCCCTGATAGTGGCTACAGTCCAGGTCTTTCAAGACCTCGAGATGTTCCTTGGTCTCCACCCCTTCCGCAATGATTCTCAAGTTTAAGGCTTTGGCCATTTGGATGATGGTGGTGGTTACGGTACGGGCATTTTTATCGATCAACATATTATGGATAAAAGACCGGTCGACCTTTAAGGTATCCACGGGAAAATTGGTGAAATAGGATAGAGAGGAATATCCGGTGCCGAAGTCATCGATGGAGAAGGTCACGCCGATCTTTTTCAGCGCCGTCATCAACTCCACCTTCTGGTCCGTGTGGATCATGGCTACGGTTTCGGTGATCTCGATGTTTAACAGTTCGGGGTCCATGCCACTTTCCTCAAGACTGTCGGTTACGGTTTCCAGTATTTTCGAGTCCGCCATTTGCATCGCGGAAAAATTCACCGCCATGATCAACGGACCGTATCCTTTTTCAATCCATGCCTGGTTTTGTTTGCAGGCCTCTTTAAGGGTCCACTCTCCCAGTTCGATAATCAATCCGCTTTTTTCCGCCAGATCGATGATTCTCGGTACGGAAATCTTGCCATAGACCGGGTGCTCCCAGCGAAGGAGAGCCTCATGACCGATTACCCGATCCTCCGCCACGGAAAGAATCGGCTGATACACCAGATACAGCTCATCCTTGGCAATCGCAAAAAACAGCGCCTCTTCCATCTGCTGTTCTTCTAAAATCTCCTCTTTAAACCGTTTGTTATAAAACTCGTATCCGTTCCCCCCCGACCTTTTTACTTTTTGCTTGGCCACGGTCACTTCCTTAATTTCTTCTTTCAGTTCCGTTGTGGGATGGTTGATGGCGGTGATGCCGATGCTGGTTTTCAGCCGGTACTGAACCCCCTTCAGATAGATAGGGTAATCATAGATATCCCGAAGTTTTTGTAATCGTTTATAAAAAATCTTGCAGTTATCACTTCGAAGATACAAAATCATCTCATCACCGTAGTAACGGCCGATCAGCTCCCCTTCTTCAATAAAATTATTCAGCCGCCCGGCTATCACCCGCAGGGCTTCATCCCCGGAACCCAGTCCGCCGATGCTGTTGATCCGTTTAAAGTCATCGATGGATACCAATAAAAGGTAGTGATTCCCCCTTCGTTTTTCTTCCCTAAACTTTTGGCGAAGGACCACCACAAAACTGTTTTGATTATAAAGATCCGTAACGGGATCCCGAAAGGTCAGCTGCTTTATTCGATTGAGCATGACGTTAAAGGCGGCACCGGTTTTGCCGAACTCGTTGGGATAATTTTCCTCGGCCACCACATTCAGATTGCCCTCCGCAGCGCTTTCAAACACGGATTTCAAAGCCAATACCGGTTTCGCCAGGGTGTCGGCGTAAAAGTAGGCGAATACCATGATTACAATAATTCCGATAAACAGGGTTCCCAGGATGTACTCGATAATGGCGTGATACTCCGCATAGGCCACTTCCACCGGAAAACTCATAACCATTTTCCATCCCGGCCTTCCCTCAATCTCCGTATATACCCCCAGGTACTCCTTCCCCTCCGGGGTGTTATATTCTAGGGAACCGGTGGTATTGTTCAGCACCTGGTCCCGGTGCTCCGGCTGGGGCATCCAGCGGGAGATATGATCTTCGATGCCGATCTCCTCGGAGGGATGACTGACAATTCTTCCTTCCTGATCAATGATGTAGGCGGAACAGGACTCCTCGGTTTTGATCCTGCCGAGAATTTCA
>CAZTIJ010000313.1:0-2416 GCA_964613365.1 uncultured Clostridiaceae bacterium
GATCGTAGGGGAAGCGGGAAGCGGCAAAGAAGGGGTGGCCATGGCCCTTGAGCGAAAACCCGAGGTGATATTGATGGACCTGGTAATGGACGGGATGAATGGCATAGAGGCAACAAAGGCCATTTCCGAAGCCTTTGATGAACGGGGCTGGGAAGTGAAGATCATTGTTCTGACCAGCTTCATCGAAGAGGAAAAAGTCATGCCCGCCCTGGAAGCGGGAGCCTTCAGCTATCTTTTGAAAACCACCAAGGCGGAGGATATTGTTCGGACCATCAAAAAAGCCCATCAGGGAGAGTCGGTGCTGGAGGGAAAGGTTAGCCAGGTCATGCTCAATAGCAGTCGGAAAAAAGCGGAGAAACATGAAATTCTTACGGAGAGAGAATTTGAGGTGCTGTTGGAACTGGGAAGGGGAAAGACCAATAAGGAAATTTCCGAAAGTCTATTCATCGGTATTAAAACCGTGAAAACCCACGTCAGCAACATTTTATCGAAGCTGGAGTTGGAGGATCGTACCAAAGCCGCAGTTTATGCCAATAAACATCATTTGGTGGATGAGGATAAATAAAAAAGACAAAAAACCCTTTACAAAGAACGAGCGTTCGGATATAATGGGAGTATCAAGAACAAACGTTTGGATTCCCAGTGGATCCCTAAAGGAGGATGTGTCATGAAAGTCTTTGTGTTTTCCGGAACCATAAAAGATCTAAAAGCCTATCTAAAGGAATGGAAGAAATAAGCCGAAAAACCCTGTACAGGGTTTTTTTCTTTTTTGTAGGAACAGACAGAAAAGAGTTCCATCAAAAACTGTTTTTCTTTCGGTGCTTTGGATATATACTAAGAAAGAGGATAAAAATTCGGTGACGGTGACAAAATAGGGCAAGGAAGCCCAAAGGCGAGGATGTGAAAACGTGGATAAGCATCAGGGATTTCA
This sequence comes from uncultured Clostridiaceae bacterium, assembly GCA_964613365.1. Classification (GTDB taxonomy): domain Bacteria; phylum Bacillota; class Clostridia; order Peptostreptococcales; family T1SED10-28; genus Isachenkonia. The sequence goes on from CAZTIJ010000313.1 coordinate 932, forward strand.
ACATACGAAGGAGGATTTTTTCCAGGGAAGTGAGGTTCTGAAAAAAAGCAACCGCCACTTTCCCATGAAGATTGCGGCAATCTATCTGGCGATCGGTTTTCTTTGGATAGCCTTTTCCGATCAGGTGGTGGATGCGGTTTTTCGAGACAGTGAACAGATCACAAGGATCCAGACCGTAAAGGGCTGGTTCTACGTTATGTTTACCGCAGTGCTGCTTTATTTTTTGGTAAAGAGGCATCGGGACGGGATGAAAAAATTGTATCAGCGTTTGGTAAAAAACTACGAGGAACTGGAAACCCTCCATGAGGAGTTGATCTCCACCGAGGAGGATCTAGAGGAAAAGTATAAAGTGCTGGAAGAAAACCAGCACAATCTACGGGTGTTGAAGGAGCGTTATCAGCTGGCCTTAGAAGGATCGAAGGACGGCCTTTGGGATTGGAACGTTCAAACCGATCGGTTTTTATTTACGAAACCGGAAGAACTGTTAGGGTTCAAAAACGGGGAAAACATAGAGCGACAGCAGGACTGGCTGGCATTGATCCACCCGAAAGACCTTGACCGGGTAAAGCATCGAATGGAGAAATATTTACAGGGAGAGGCGAACAGCTATGAGTCGGAGTATCGTATCCGCAAACAAAACGGGGAGTACATATGGATTTTAAGTAAGGGAAAAGGGATATGGAATGCTGAGGGACGGCCCCTGCGGGTTTGCGGATCCCATACCAATATCACCGAAGAAAAAATCCAGGAAAAACGCATTGAAACCATGGCCTATTACGACAGCACCACCAAGATACCGAATCGCTTCTGGTTGGGGGAATACCTGGAGGAGCAGATTGAAAGCAGTAAAGATAAGCAAGAAAAGGTAGGGGTTTTTCTAATTGATTTGGACAACTTTAAAAAAGTAAATGATATTTTAACCCATGAGCTGGGGGACCAATTTTTAAAGGAGATTGCCGGAAGACTGCAGGACAAACTGGAGGAAGGGGAGGTTCTTACCCGTTTCGGGGGCGATGAGTTTGTGGTGGTGAAAACCGGAAACTGCCATCGCAACGAGGTGTATCAAACGGGCAGTCGCCTTTTAAAAACCCTAAAGGAGCACAGTACGGTAAAGGGTTATCAGTTTCTGGTTACGGGCAGTATCGGTATTGCCATGTATCCCGAACACGGAGAGGATAAAGACTCTTTGTTGCAAAATGCCGACGCAGCCATGTATGAGGCGAAGAAAAAGGGCAGAGATCGAATGCGTTTTTACTCCCGGGAAGTCAACGAAAAAATCCGGGACAGCATCATCATGGAAAGCGATCTGAGAAAGGCCTTGGATCGTAAAGAGTTTGTGATCCAAGTACAGCCCTTAGTGGACATGGGAACCGGTGCAATCATCGGAGGAGAAGCTCTGCTGCGATGGAATCATAAAATACGGGGCCGAAGATCTCCCGGGGAGTTTATTCCCATCGCCGAGGAGACAGGACTTATTTTGCCCAT
>CAZTIJ010000314.1:0-2410 GCA_964613365.1 uncultured Clostridiaceae bacterium
GAGGACTACACGGGAAATCTGATTCTGGAATTCATCGGTTACTCCCTGGATGAAGATCCGAAGTACGATGTTGCAGAATCAAAAGAACGGGATGTAAACTATGCATGTCCTCTTAAGGTGAAGGTTCGACTGATCAACAAAGAAACCGGAGAAGTAAAGGAACAGGAAGTTTTCATGGGGGATTTCCCTCTGATGACGGATACCGGTACCTTTGTGATTAACGGGGCTGAAAGAGTAATCGTAACACAACTGGTTCGATCCCCGGGAGTGTATTTCAATATGGAACGGGATACCAGTGGACGGGAGCTGTATTCCTCAACGGTGATCCCAAACCGGGGAGCATGGCTGGAGTACGAGACGGACTCCAACGGAATCATCAGTGTCCGAATAGACCGAAACCGGAAGCAACCGGTTACGGTACTACTAAGGGCCCTGGGCTACGGGAGCGATACCCAGGTGAAGGATTTAATCGGGGAAGACGAGTACCTATTAAACACCTTAGACAAGGACAATACCACCAACGAAGAGGAAGCCCTGCTGGAAATCTACAAGAAACTAAGACCCGGGGAACCTCCGAACTTAGACAGTGCCAGAACCCTGTTGAACTCCTTGTTCTATGACCCGAAGCGATATGATTTGGCAAAGGTGGGAAGATACAAATTCAACAAGAAACTTTCCATTGCCCGAAGAATCACAAACCATATGGCAGCGGCGGACATTGTGGACCCATCCACGGGAGAAGTGATCGTGGAAGAAGGTGTGAGAATTTCCAAGGAAAAGGCATTGGAAATTGAGAATTTGGGTATTTATGAAGCAAAGGTTTACGGACGGGAAGATCGGGTGGTAAAAGTGATCGGAAACCGATTTGTGGATCCGAAAGCATACCTGGCCTTCGACCTTTCAGAATATAAACTGCGGGAAAAGGTTTATTATCCCGTATTAAAGGAAATCCTAGACAGCAGTGAAACGGAAGATGAAATCAAAGGAGCGTTAAAGGAGCGGAGACGGGAACTGGTACCGAAAAACATTATCCACTCCGACATCATCGCTTCTATTAGTTATGTGTTTAATCTGATTCACGGCATTGGCCACACCGACGATATCGACCACCTGGGGAATCGAAGACTGCGTTCCGTAGGGGAATTGATGCAAAATCAATTCCGTATTGGTCTTTCCCGAATGGAACGGGTAGTAAAGGAGCGGATGACCATTCAGGACGTGGAAACCGTTACCCCTCAAGCCCTCATCAACATACGGCCGGTGGCGGCATCCATTAAAGAGTTCTTCGGAAGCTCCCAGTTGTCCCAGTTTATGGATCAAACCAATCCCCTGGCGGAACTGACCCATAAAAGAAGACTGTCGGCCCTAGGACCGGGGGGACTGTCTCGAGAGCGTGCGGGATTTGCGGTGCGGGACGTGCACCATTCCCACTACGGAAGAATGTGCCCCATTGAAACCCCCGAGGGACCCAATATCGGACTGATCAACTCCCTCAGCTCCTATGCAAGAATCAACGAGTACGGATTTACCGAGTCCCCTTACCGAATCGTGGATAAGGAAAGCGCCATCGTACTGGAAAAAACCCAGTACCTGACGGCGGACGATGAAGACGTGGCGATCATTGCCCAGGCCAACGAGCCCTTGGATGAAGAGGGACGGTTTGTCAACAGCAAAGTAACCTGTCGAACCTATAACGGGGCCATTGACGTGGTTCCCCGGGATGAAGTGGACTACATGGACGTATCACCAAAGCAGGTGGTATCCGTGGCCACGGCCATGATTCCCTTTTTGGAAAACGATGATGCCAACCGGGCCCTGATGGGATCCAACATGCAGCGGCAATCGGTACCCCTACTGAAAACCGATGCGCCGATTATCGGAACGGGAATGGAGTACCGTGCAGCGAAGGATTCCGGAGTGGTTATTGTTGCGGAAAACGACGGTGTGGTGGAAAAATCCACGGCAACGGAAATTGTCATCAAAGGGGAAGAGGGTAGGAAAGAGCGCCATAACCTCTTGAAATTCAAACGATCCAACCAAGGAACCTGCTTTAATCAAAAACCTCTGGTCAAGAAAGGGGAAGTGGTTAAAAAAGGAGATATATTAGCCGACGGACCCTCCACGGATAACGGAGAACTGGCCCTGGGCAGAAACTGCCTGGTTGCCTTTATGCCCTGGGAAGGGTACAACTTTGAGGATGCGGTGCTGATCAACGAGCGCCTGGTAAGGGAAGATTCCCTGACCTCCCTCCATATTGAAGAGTATGAATCCGACGCCCGGGATACCAAACTGGGACCGGAAGAGATCACGAGGGATATCCCCAACGTTTCCGAGGATGCACTGAAAAATCTGGACGAGCGGGGAATTATCCGTATCGGAGCGGAAGTGGATTCCGGTGACATTCTCGTAG
>CAZTIJ010000315.1:0-2408 GCA_964613365.1 uncultured Clostridiaceae bacterium
CTAATAAGTAACTGTTCTTTAAGATCTTCCAGCAATGTTTTTTTATCTTCATACATATAATGATTTGCCGTTGCCACGGATAATAGATCTTCCATTAACGTAAGACGTAGAATATCCCTTTCCTGACCCTTTACCTTATTTAGTAAAGATTCCAGGTGGGAACCCCAAAAAACCCCTTGCTTTTTATTACTCAAAAGTAATTCTACGAGCTTCTTCCGGTGTTTTTTGGGTAACTCGATATAAGCCAGCACTTTATAAAACTCTTCCATTTGAAAGGTGTCCACATCTTTAAGTTGAAGCAGTAAATTTCCAAGAATGAATCCATACTCCTCTTTTGCTTCCATATCCAGTTTTCTGATATCACGAACCATAAAAATCCCTCCTGTTTATTTACTCAGGGCATCTACAAAAGCTTTGTGCAGATCTTCTTTCAAATACACCCCATATTTTTTCAAAACCATCGTTAAAGCCTTTAATAATCGAAACAGCTTCTCTTCATTACAGTTCTCTCCCATATGACCGATTCGTAGAACTTTACCGGATAAAGTTTCCAGAGAAGTGGAAACATAGATCCTATGCTCTTTCCATAGTTCTTCTTGAATCATTTTATAAGTAATCCCCTGGGGAATTTCAACTACTGAAACGGTATTGGAAAAACCGCTGACAGGATATAGTCTTAGTCCTGCATTGATTACGGCTTGCTTTACAGCGTTGCCAAGGAAGTTGTGCCTGGCGATCACATTTTCTCGTTGCCATCGATCTATAGCTGTTTCAAGACCATAAAACAAATGTATCGGTTGACTATAGGGAAACTTATTCGTCTCCTTGATATCTTTCCAACGTAACAAATTCGTGTATATGCCGGTTATTTTCTCCTTTTTATCACCCATTACTTTCCATGCATTTTCACTTATACTTAGCATTACCAATCCGGAAGCCGCCGATAAGCACTTTTGAGAACCGCTAATGACCAGGTCTAGGTTCCATCTATCGGTATCCAACCTTTCTCCTCCTAATGTTGAAACGGCATCTACCACGGAAAGTATATCATACCGTTTCAGCAACTCACTGATTTTTTCAATATTATTGATTACTCCTGTTGGTGTTTCACAGTGTATCATTGTGGCAAAATTGAATTTATGCTGGTCTTTTAAGAACTTTTCTAAAGAAATGACATCGATGGGTTTTTTGTCATCACAGGAAAAATAATGTACGTCTGCACCAAAGGATTTTGCCAATTCACCAAAGGTTTTCCCAAACAGTCCGTTTTCTATACATAAAACCTTATCCCCGGTATCAATGAGAGATGCCATAGCCGCTTCTAAACCTAAAATACCTTCCCCATTTAATATACAGATGTCATTTTCTGTATTGAATATGTTTTTAAGTTTCTTTTCAATACTGAGGTAATAATCTAAAAAATCCGGATGTCCCTCAGGGATTGTGGCAGCTTTTGCCATTGCGTATCGGACTTCTTCGTGAACTTCCGTAGGCCCCGGGCTCATTATCATAACTTCTTTCATTGCAGAGTCCCTCCTTCTGAATTGTTATCCTTCCTTTGTTTTGGTATCAAACCGTTGTTTATTAATAAACAGAGAAAATTCAAAACAACTGTTCCACCATGTAGGCGATGCCATTTTCTTGGTTAGCCCTTGTTATCCAGTCCGCTTTTTTCAGGACTTCTTCATTGGCATTTGCAACAGCTACGCCCATTCCTGCAGTTTCAATCATTGAAAGGTCATTCAACTGATCTCCCACAGCAACCATTTTTTCCCGGGGAATCTGTAGCTTTTTTCCGATGTAGTCCAAGCCAGCTCCTTTTGAAGCCTTATCGCTTAGGGCCTCAATATTATTACCGGAAGAACTTGTTACAGCAACCCCGGGGACTTCCCATAGTTGTTTTTTTATCTTAGTTAATACCTGGGGCTTTTCCGACAGTATAAAGAAAGTGTTGATAGGAATTTTTTGATTTTTGATTTTACAAAAATCGATCTTCTTTAAGTTCTTATCTAGAATCATTTTGGCAAGTAAAGATCTGTACAGCGACAAAGGATTATTATATTCGTGTTTCAAGAACCGTTTGGCCTCGAGAAAGCGTGCCCTGTAACTTTCGATATATATGTTTTCTTCATCGGAGCTATGGAAATACACCCCTTCTTCACTTAAAATATCAATGATCCGATTTGTGGCTTCGGGTTTCAGGTAAATGGATCTTTCAACCTTTCGTTGTTTATTACGTACAATGGAGCCATTGTTTGTAATAAGGTAACAGTCGAAGGTGAACAAGTTGATATACTTTTCCAGAGTACTGTATGACCTTCCAGTGGCGATAACGATTTCCACCCCTTTTGCACTGATGGATTCCAAGGCCTTGATATTTTCCTCCGAAATCTTTTTATTGTTACACA
>CAZTIJ010000316.1:0-2400 GCA_964613365.1 uncultured Clostridiaceae bacterium
AAGCAGCTTGAATATCATCGATAAAGCCCACCGTTTATTAAAGCCCCTTCCCTATATATCCGCCTTCTTTGAAGACTGTCTGGCTTCGGGGAAAGACCTGTCCGAAGGGGGCGCGAAGTATAACGGAATCGGCCCCCAGGCCAGCGGGATTGCCACCTGTGCCGACACTCTAGCCACCATCAAGCAATTGGTCTTTGATGAAAAGCGAAAAACCGGTGAAGAAATTCTTCAAGCGGTGAAGGACAATTGGGAAGGCCATGAACAGATTTATGCGTTGGTCAATAGTTCTAAAGTTCATCACTACGGTAATGACGATGACTATGCCGATGAACTGTTCAAATACATGTTTGAGTGTTACTGCAAAAATATCTACGGAAGAAAGGATACCAGAGGGGGGATATTCAGCCCCGGAGTATATTCGGTAAACGCAAACGTAGCAATGGGACTTAGTACCAATGCCACCCCCGACGGTCGTAAAGCCGGAGAGCCGATTTCCGACAATATGGGACCGGTTCACACCGATGGCGGTTCTCATGATATCAACGGTCCTACCGCTCTGGTCAACTCTTTGGCTAAAGTAGATCATAGCCTTGCCAGTAACGGAACATTGATGAATCTAAGGTTTCCCGAGGATGCGGTTGCCGGGCAAGAGGGAAGGGATCATCTGTTGAATTTCATCGACGAATACTTGGCAAAACAGTCCATGCACGTGCAATTTAATATCATGAGTGCGGAAACCATGAAAGCCGCCCAGAAAAACCCCGAGGATTACAAAGACATGCTTGTTCGGGTGGCGGGATACAGTGCGTACTTCGTAGAGCTTGGGAAACCCCTGCAAAAAGACTTGATTCAGCGGACGGAACTTCATTTCTAAAGAAGGGATGTTGAAAATATCCGTCAGACTATTTCTTACAAGTGCTTTCCGTGCGAAAAAACAAGGAGGTGTAAATGATGAGTGTGAATGACAATAGACCCTCGGGAACCGAGGCTTATGATCATAGTTACGGGATCGGTTATCAGGTGAATCACGGGCACTGGTCTCCCTTTCCCCGGGTTAATCGACTTAGAAAAAAGTTCTTGGAAAGACCCTATGAAATCGATGTGGAACGATTGCGGTTGGTCACCGAGGCATACAAAAAGCATGGGGACGTTTCCCGAAAACTTCGGGGCGCCTATGCCTTCGAAAACATTCTTTTGAATACCAGTTTGTACATCTATGAGGATGACTTGATTTTAGGAGAAATTGCGGCCCCGGCGAAGGCTTCCCCCATATATCCGGAGTTTTCCGTGGGTTGGATTATCGATGAAATACTCCACCATCCCTTTGAAGAACGGGCAAATGATCAGTTCTATATAAGAAGCGACAAGGAACGGAAGGAAATTTTGGATCTTTGTCGATATTGGGAAGGAAAAACCGTTGAAGACTACATTAATTCCACCATGTCTGAAGAACAGCGAAAGGGTTCCCAGGCGGGAGAAAAGGTGTTTGTAACCAATGACTATCATTACGGAGGCGTGGGGCATTTGGCCGTGGATTATGAAAAGTTGATGACGGTCGGTTATGACGGCTTGCTTCAAAAAGCAAAGGATGCCCTGGGGATGTTAAGGACGGAGGAAAAAGACTTCGAGGAAAAAAAGGATTTCTATCAGGCCATGATCATTATGCTGGAGGCTTCGAAAAAATATATCCACCGCTATGGGGAGCTAGCCGAAGCCCAAGGTAAAAAGGAAAAAAATCCTCAGCGAAAGCAAGAGCTGGAGATGATGGCAAAGAACTGCCGTCAAATAGCGGGAGGGCCTCCGAAAACCTTTTGGCAGGCATTGCAGCTCTTTAATTTTGCCACCACGTTGATCCAAATTGAAAGCAACGGTCACTCGATCTCCTACGGTCGGATGGACCAGTGGTTATATCCTTTTTACCGGGAGGATATGAAAAAAGGGCGTATAACTAAGGCGTTTGCTCTGGAGCTTATTGAAGTGGAATATGTAAAAATGAATAACCCTACCAAATTAAAGGACAAAAGTACGGTGGTGGTTCGAAACGGACGAGGCTTCGGAGGAGAGAGTCTGACCATCGGCGGTGTGGACCGGGAAGGCGGGGATGCCACCAATGATTTAACCATGCTAATGCTGGAAGGGTCCGCCCACACAAGAATGATGAATCCTTGGCTATGCGTGCGAATGCATGAGAACACTCCCAAGGAGCTGATGGTGAAAACCGTGGAATGCATTCGAGCGGGATTCGGACATCCGAAAATTTTCAACGACGGTCCCGCAATCGAGGCCATGATAAGAAAAGGAATGACCTTGGAAGAAGCACGGGACTATGCCGTGGTAGGTTGTGTGGAGCCCAGTCTTCCCGGCAAGGAGTTCGGATGGCATGGTGCCGGCTATGTGAAT
>CAZTIJ010000317.1:0-257 GCA_964613365.1 uncultured Clostridiaceae bacterium
CGCTGATCCAAGCAGCCAGCGAGGGGTACTCTCTTCGATGATAGCGAACACTGACTATCATAATTTTGTAACCCATTTACTAGAGGCCGCCTACCAGCGAGAAGTTTATAAACTGATTGATCAAGGAGAATCGGTTCATGCCAATACATTAGACAAATTAAAAAGACAAACCCTTAAAGATTTCTGGGGGGATGCGGTGGAAGTCCAGGATGGTGCTGAGCTTACTTGGATGAGACAGCCCCATTACTACGATGGAT
>CAZTIJ010000317.1:267-2393 GCA_964613365.1 uncultured Clostridiaceae bacterium
GACGGTGGCCACAGCAGTGAATCAAAGGATTTCAAAAGAGGGACAGCCGGCGGTTAAAGACTGGTTAAAAGTATTGAAGTCCGGAGGAACACTAGACCCGGTGGAACTTGCGAAACTAGGGGGCGTAGACATTACTACGGAGAAACCGTTGAAAGATACCATCGCTTATATCGGTAGTCTAATAGATGAAGTAGAGGAACTTTCCAAAGAGATTCAAAAAACCAACTAAAGAGGAAGTTTAAAAAACCAACAGGCACAGTGAAGCGATGTTAAGATCTTCACTGTGCTTTCTAAATGTGTTTACTAAATATGAAGGCTCCGTTAAAAAGAGAGTTTAAATTATTGGGACAATAGGGTAAAATGAATGTTAGTGAGAAAGGTTTTCTAGAGTACAATGCAAATATCATTATTATATCATTGTGAAAATTGATAATGGAAAGACCGGTTGTTGTATAGTCCTTTGAAACATAGACATTTCAAGTATGAAATCATGTTGGATTTTAAAGGACCCCCCCCGCTTTAAAATAAACAAAAAGGAGCTCGTATCAATGAATGAAAAACTATATAAGATTGGAAAAAATATTTTAATACTGTTTTTAATCATCTACATAGGAAGTTTGATAGATTGGGTTTTCAACCCGCTACGTGTCGCTTTTCAAACTTTGTTTGTTCCTTTAATTTTAGCAGGATTATTATTTTATCTTCTTAGGCCCTTTGTCAACCTTTTGAATAAGAAAATACCCCGGGGGATTTCAATACTGATGATTTACCTTCTTTTCTTAGGGATAATAATACTAAGTTTGGCACTGATTGGTCCGGTACTACAGTCTCAGGTCATGAGTCTTGCCAACAATATTCCTCAAATCGTAGAAGGGGTTCAGGAGTGGTTTTTGGAAATTGATTTGTTTAACCGGATCAGCCAGCTTCAACAGGAAGAGCTTTTGGACATCGATGGATATATTGACAGTGCCATGGAAACATTAAACAACTGGGGAAGGGGTTTTATAACCGGCATGGGGAACTTTATCGGATCACTGGCCTCGGCGGTTTTCACCTTGATTTTACTTCCCATACTTTTGTTCTATGTATTAAAGGACGCTAAAAAATTTCAAGAGATGTTTGTTAACATGTTCCAACAAAATCAACAGCAGGAAGTTCGAGAGATTTTGAAGGATGTGGATCGGGCTCTCAGTTCTTATATTCAGGGGCAGGGATTGGTATGTTTGTTTGTGGGGGTGTTATGCCTGATCGCTTTTTTAATTATTGGCTTGGATTATGCGCTTTTGTTGGCAATTATTGCAGGGCTTACCAATATCATTCCCTTTTTCGGTCCCTGGATCGGAAGTGTACCGGCGGTGATCGTAGCTTTGTTTCTATCCCCTTTCACCGCATTGTTTACGGTACTGGCGATCATTATTATACAACAAATTGAGAGTAATCTTATTTCTCCCCAAATCATCGGAAAAAAACTGAACTTGCATCCATTGGTAATAATATTTTTAATCTTGGTCGCGGGTCAATTGGTGGGTCTAATAGGAATGATTTTTGTGGTACCCTTGTTTGCCAGTGTTCGAGTTTTGTTCACCCACGGGAGAAAGATTTGGAAGATCAAGAAAAATCCCATTAAAAAAATCACCGCCTATGAGGAACAATAAAGAGGACGAATATATAATGGATAAAACCACCTTCCGGTGGTTTTATCCTCATGGTCCAAAAGTTAATTTAAGAGTCGATTTCATTAAGTCTTTTTGCAGCCTCTTCGTAGGAAAGTCCATATTCCTTAACCAGTTTTTGAATTAGGTGTTCCCGATTGCCTAATACGTCTCCTAGGTCTTTTTGCTCCAGTTCCGGCCACTCTTCCAGTAGTTTTTTCTTTAAAGTTCCATGGTCGTTTTTAAACTCTTTATTGGACATAACAATCTCCTTTCTTAAATTTTCCCTTCCTATTTCCCCTAACACGGTTATATGTCGTATTCATCCATTCTTTGGTCGATCTCTTCCCGGGATAGGCCATATTTTTTTCCTATCTTTTCATAAGCCTTGTCTTTATCCCCTTCAAATTCATTAAGCTCATCATCGGTAAGATCCTGCCAAATTTCTTTGACTTTGGCTTTGAATTCTTCCCA
>CAZTIJ010000318.1:0-2381 GCA_964613365.1 uncultured Clostridiaceae bacterium
ATTCTTCCTCTGAATACTCGTCGACGTTTTACTCTTTTTGGCATTAACATGCGCTTTTCCTCCTTCCTACTAAACCAAATCTATCTATATTAGATGGCTTTTTCTTCATTTTTAGGTTGTTGTTTCTTTTCCGGTAAAATTTCTCCGTTGTAGATCCATACCTTTACGCCTAATTTACCGTAAGTAGTGTCCGCTTCAGCAAATCCGTAATCGATATCCGCCCGCAGGGTGTGTAGGGGTACATTCCCTTCACTGTAACCTTCGGTTCTTGCCATGTCCGCGCCACCCAGTCTTCCTGCGGTAGCCACCCGAACACCTTTTGCTCCGGAACGCATTGCCCGTTGCATCGCTTGTTTCATCGCTCGTCTGAAGGATACTCTTCGCTCCAGTGAAAAGGCAATGTTTTCTGCCATTAACTGAGCATTTTTCTCAGGAAGTTTCACCTCAACAACATTCACCGCAACGTTTTTCTTCGTAAGTTTTTCAATATCCTTTCGAAGTTTCTCCACTCCGGTTCCGCCCTTACCGATTACCATTCCGGGCTTTGAGGTATGCACGTTCACCTTGATTCGATTGTTGGCGGCTCGTTCAATGCCGATTTTCGCAATTCCTGATACGAAAAGTTCTTTCTTTACAAACTTTCTTATCTTATGGTCTTCAACCAGGTAATCAGAAAAGTTTTTCTTATTGGCATACCATTTCGTATCCCAATCTTTAATAACACCTACTCTTAAACCATGGGGGTTTACTTTTTGACCCATTCTTGTCCCTCCTTAATACTAAATTTCTTTTAACGTTACTCCAATATGACTGGTTCGCTTTCTGATCATTGTTGCACGTCCCATCGCTCTCGGCTTAAATCGTTTTATGGTCGGGCCTTGATTTGCGAAAATTTCAGAGATCACAAGATTTTCTCTGGACATCTCGTGATTGTTCTCGGCGTTGGCGATTGCGGAGTTCACTAACTTTTCAACAATCGGCGCCGATTTTCTCGGAGCATGCTTTAAAATAGCCAATGCCTCATCCACTTGTTTTCCTCTGATTAAATCGATTACCTGTTGAGCTTTTCTAGGAGATATTCTTACAAACTTTACTATTGCCTTAGCTTCCACGTAGACAACCTCCTTTCCATTATCTGTTCGTTTATTTTACTCTGCTTGTTTTTTCCGTGTTTGCATGTCCTCGGTAGGTTCTTGTGGGCGCAAACTCCCCTAGCTTATGTCCTACCATATCCTCCGTAATGTATACCGGTACATGTTTTCTTCCGTCGTGTACCGCTAGGGTATGACCGATCATTTGCGGGAAGATTGTCGAAGACCGCGACCAGACTTTGATCACTTTCTTTTCATCGTTTTTGTTCATTTCCTCTATTTTCTTTAATAACCTTTTGTGTACAAAAGGCCCTTTTTTCACAGAACGACTCATTTATTTTGCCTCCTTCCAGAAACGAATATACTTGCTATGCCAGAATTACTTCTTCTTTTTCTTTCGAGAAATAATCATCTTGTTTGATGCTTTATTCTTTTTACGGGTTTTGTATCCCAGGGTTGGTTTACCCCATGGGGTTACAGGAGATGGCATACCGATTGGGGCTCTACCTTCACCACCACCGTGTGGGTGATCGTTAGGATTCATAACAGAACCTCGAACCGTGGGTCGAATTCCTTTGTGTCGGCTTCTTCCCGCTTTTCCGACGGTAATGTTTTCGTGCTCCACATTTCCTACCTGACCAACGGTGGCTCGACATTCCAAACCGATTCGTCGCATTTCTCCGGAAGGTAGTTTGATGGTTGCGTATTTCCCTTCCTTCGCCATAAGCTGTGCGTAGTTCCCTGCGGATCGAACCATTTGTCCGCCTTTTCCGGGCTTCATTTCGATGTTGTGAATTACGGTACCCGCCGGCATATCTTTTAACTTCAACGCGTTTCCGGCTTTGATGTCGGATCCTTCTCCGGACTCCACCATGTCTCCTACCGATAAATTCTTCGGAGCCAGGATGTATCGCTTTTCTCCATCTACGTAGTGAAGCAGTGCAATGTTTGCGGATCGGTTCGGATCGTATTCGATGGTTGCAACCTTTGCAGGAATCCCATCTTTATTTCTCTTAAAATCAATGATTCGATATTTTCTTTTGGCGCCTCCACCAATGTGTCTCGTGGTGATTTTGCCGTGTACGTTTCTCCCTCCAGATTTCTTTAAGGGCGCCAGTAATGATTTTTCCGGTTCTACCTTGGAAATTTCCTTAAAGTCCGAGACGGTCATTTGTCTTCTCGCTGGAGTTGTGGGTTTAAACTTTCTTACTGCCATTGCGTTTCCCTCCTTTATGTTTCAAATTCCTTACATTCCTTCGAAGAACTCAATTTCTTTACTGTCTTCGGATA
>CAZTIJ010000319.1:0-2373 GCA_964613365.1 uncultured Clostridiaceae bacterium
CAATGAAAAAATTTAACCAGTCCATCGAATCCCCCTATTACACCGATTATTTAGTACTTTATGAGGATCCGGAAAGAAAAAAGGCCTTTCAAATCGCGGAAACCATCCGATCCAAAGGCTTTGTGGTGGAGATGAATGCCAAGGAGGACTTAAAGGAACAGATTCTCGGCGCCCAGCGAAAAAACATCAAAGAGATTATTGTCTACGGCGAGGACCGTTTGGAATTGATTGACCTGATCGGCGACGACATTTCCAAGGTCTACCCCACCACTTTTATCAAATCCCTGGATGACAAGGACCGAAATTTTTCCATGGTACCGATTCATTAAAAAGGACTTAAAAAAATTCATCATCAGAAAGGAGTACACCATGATCAATATCGCCCTTGCCAAGGGACGTTTAGCCGACGAGGGATACAAGGTCTTTAAAGCCCTGGGCTACTCCGTCCCCGCCATGGAGAAAAAATCAAGAAAGCTGATCTTCGAAAGCCCTGAAAAGGGCCTTCGTTTTATTCTGGTAAAACCCGCCGACGTCCCCACCTACGTGGAAAAAGGCGCCGCCGACCTGGGGATTGTGGGAAAGGATACCCTGTTGGAAAAGGAGCGGAACCTTTACGAACTGTTGGACTTAGGCTTTGGAAAATGCAAGTTTTCCGTTGCGGGGCTACGGGGGAAGGAAAAAAACTTTTATCCCGGACCTCTGCGGGTGGCCACCAAATACCCCAAGGTGGCGAAGGATTACTTTTTACAGCGGGGAGTTGCCATCGACATCATTGAACTGCAGGGCTCCGTGGAGCTGGCCCCCATCATCGGCCTGTCCGATGTAATCGTGGACATTGTGGAAACCGGCAATACCCTGGTGGAAAACGGCCTGGAGGTCTATGAAGATATCACTCCCTTAAGCGCTCGACTGATCGCCAACAAGGTCAGCTTCAAAACGAAAAACGGGGTGATGGAGACCCTGATCGAAGGCATCCAGGGCTACTTACAACAACGGGACATCCCAAAGGAGGAGAAGTAACATGCAGTGGATCGATACAAATAAAACATCCCATAAGGAGCTGGAGGGCCTGTTTGAAAATCCCATGGCCCTTTTTACCGAAGACATCCGAAACTCCGTCGAGGAAATAGAACAGCTGGTAAAAACCCAGGGCGACGCCGCCCTGTTGGAGCTTACAAAGAAGTTTGACGGAGTGGCCCTGGACAATCTGAAGGTTTCGGAAGAAGCCATGGACGAGGCCTTCGTCAATGTTTCCACCGAACTTCTGATGGCCCTGGAAAAAGCCAAGGAAAACATCGAAGCCTATCACCGAAAACAACTGCGGGAAAGCTTTTTTACCCGGGAGGAAAACGGCGGAATGCTGGGACAGATGATCTCTCCCTTAAAGCGGGTGGGGCTTTACGTCCCCGGAGGCACGGCGGCGTACCCCTCCTCGGTGTTGATGAACGCCGTCCCCGCAGTGCTGGCGGGGGTAAAGGAAATTGTTTTAATCTCCCCGCCACAAAAGGACGGCGGGGTTCACCCCGGGGTTTTGGTGGCGGCGAAGCTTCTGGGTATTACCGAAGTGTACGCCTTAGGCGGTGCCCAGGGTATCTTCGCCATGACCTACGGCACCGAAAGCATCCCGAAGGTGGATAAGATCGTTGGTCCGGGAAACGTGTACGTGACCTTGGCAAAGAAAATGGTCTACGGCCAGGTGGACATCGATATGATCGCCGGGCCCAGCGAGATTTTAATCATCGCCGATGAAGACCAGAACCCCGCCTTTATTGCGGCGGATCTTCTTTCCCAGGCGGAGCACGACCCGCTGGCCTCGGCGATTCTTGTGACCCCGTCCGCCACCTTGGGCACCGCCGTACTTACGGAGCTGGAACAGCAGCAACAGGATTTGGACCGGCGGGACATTACAAAGGTCGCCCTAAAAAATCAGGGAAAGATCATCATTACAAAGAATCTGGAAGAGGCCTTTTCCCTTTCCAACCGCTTTGCTCCCGAGCATCTGGAGCTTCTGGTAAAGGACCCGATCAGTCATCTTCCGAAAATCGAAAATGCGGGCTGTGTATTTCTCGGCCCCTACTCTCCGGAACCTCTGGGGGATTATTACGCCGGTACCAACCATACCCTGCCCACCAGCGGCAGTGCCAAGTACTTCTCCCCTCTGTCCGTGGACGATTTCATTAAAAAAACCTCTTTGGTCTACTACACTAAGAAAGGTCTCCGCCGGGCGCGAACAGACATTGAACTGCTGGCGGACTATGAAGGGCTTCAGGCCCATAAAAACGCGGTGTCTCTCCGGTTTTCCGAGGACAACCCGGATTCCGAATAAAGCAAGGATGTGACAAAATGAAACCCGCTACTCCGAAAGGAAAAATA
>CAZTIJ010000320.1:0-2371 GCA_964613365.1 uncultured Clostridiaceae bacterium
AGAGTTTCTTGTACCTAAATCCGTTCCTGATGCTATGGCCTTTCCATAAACCAGTAATGGCACATACTCCCGTGTATGGTCGGTTCCATGATAGGTTGGGTCATTGCCGTGATCCGCGGTAATAATCAGCAAGTCCTGTTCATTTAAAGCCTCTAGTAAATCCGGTAGTCGATTATTTACCTCTTCAAGGGCCTCCTTATATCCCATAGGATCTCTACGGTGTCCAAACTTAGAATCAAAATCCACAAGGTTGGTAAAAATAATGCCCCGTGTATTATCCTTTATTGCTTCAATGGTTCGGTCAATCCCCTGTGTATTGCTTTTAGAAGATATTTTTCTGCTGATCCCTTGCCCATTATAAATATCATCTATTTTCCCAATGCCGACCACGTCGTAGTCTCCTTCCAAGGCGAAATCCAAAACGGTCTTTTCTTGAGGAGAAAGAGAGAAATCCTTTCGGTTTGCGGTTCTCTCAAAAGATCCTAAATCACCGATAAAAGGTCTCGCAATAATCCTTGCTACGGCATGTTCTCCGGTCATAATATCCCTGGCAGTTTCGCACATTGCATAAAGCTCTTTCAAGGGAATCACTTCTTCATGGGCCGCAATTTGAAAAACGCTATCTGCCGAAGTATATACTATAGGGTTTTTTGTTCTTAAATGCTCTTCTCCAAGTTCTTCAATAATCTTGGTTCCTGAGGCCGGTTTATTTCCAATACCTTTTTTCCCGGTACGTCTTTGAAACTCATCCATTACTTCCTTCGGAAATCCATTCGGATAGGTTTTAAAGGGTTTATCCAGATGAATGCCTGCAATTTCCCAATGACCCGTGGTAGTATCTTTTCCGTTAGAATATTCCCTTGCACGACCAAAGGCCGCCTTCGGTTCTTTTGTTTCGGGAAGATAATCAACACCTTCTATATTACCAAGACCTAACTCTATCAAATGATTCAGATTAATATCAGGATGCCCCTTAACTATATGACCTAAAGTATTTGCTCCTTCGCTATTGAAATCTTTTGCATCGGGAAGTGCTCCAATTCCAACACTATCTAAAATGAATAAAACAACACGATTAACCAAAACAATCCCTCCTTTTTTATGCTCTCGGATGACTTTTTAAGTAGACATCCTTTATTTTATTTTTCTTTAAATCAATATACATTTGAGTCGTTGCTAAAGCAGAATGGCCCAGCATCTCCTGTACAGACTTAAGATCCGCTCCATTATCAATCAAATGGATGGCAAAAGAATGTCTCAAAGTGTGGGGAGTAATCGATTTATTTATATCCATAGTCTTTGTATACCCTTTAATAATCTTCCAGAAACCTTGTCTAGATAATCTTTTCCCTGAATAATTCAAAAACAAGGATCTCTCATCGTTGTTTTTTAAAAATCCTTCTCTTTCATGGATTATGTAAGCTTTCAACGCTTCCAAAGCATGTTTGCCCATGGGGATCGTACGATCCTTGGTACCGTTACAACAGCGTATATATTCCATATCTAAATCTACATCCTCAACATCTAAAGAAATCAACTCTGAAACACGAATTCCCGTAGCATAAAGGATCTCAAGCATGGCTTTATCCCGAACACCTTTTTTCGTATCTAGCTGGGGCTGCATCATCAATTGATTCACCTCTTCTAGGGATAATACCTCCGGGATCTTTTTGAATGCTTTAGGTCCACTAATTTCATCCATAGGATTGACTGAAAGAAATTGCTGTTTGCATAAATAGTTATAAAACTTCCTAAGCGAAACAATGTATCGGGATATGGAAGAGCTGGATTTACTATCTTTCTGCATCTTTAACAGATATGACAGGATGGTGGTATGATTTGTTAGTTTAAACTCATCAATATTTTGTTCCTTCAGAAAAAGACAGAACTTTTTTAGATCCCGCTCGTAGGACTTTATCGTGTTTTCAGCAAGGTTCTTATTTTGCAGATGCATGATATAATTGTGTAATAATTCATCCATAATTTAATTCCTTTCTATCTGGTTTCTTTAGCTAATAAAATAGCCATGATTGTTTTGCAGTCTTGTATTTCTCCATCTCGGATCTTCTGAAGAGCTGTTGCATAGGAAATTTCCACAGTTTCAATATACTCATCTTCATCGGGTTCGGCAGTACCTTTGAATAAACCCTCGGCTTTAAACAGATGTATTTTCTCATTGGAAAACCCCGGGCTGGTGTAACACTGAACTAAAGGGGAAAACTCGGAGGCTCCATACCCGGTTTCTTCTTTAAATTCTCTTTTTGCACAAGCTTGAGGTTCTTCCTGGGGCTCAATCTTCCCAGCAGGGATTTCCAATAGGAAATCATCCACTGCTTTACGATACTGCTTTACCAAAATCACTTCTCCGGCC
>CAZTIJ010000321.1:0-2367 GCA_964613365.1 uncultured Clostridiaceae bacterium
CGCCTACGAAAAACAGCGAATGAAGCCCCGGATGACCATGCGTTTTGATGTGGTGGATGTTTTTGTCCAAGGGGAGACCGTAACCGTAAACCATATAGAAAATGCCTTTTAGGGTGAAAAGAACCCGAAAAGGCATTTTTTATGGTTAAAGGGAAAACAAATCCGTCTGTCGGTACTGCAGAGCCTCTAAAATATGGGGGGCGGTGATTTCCGGGGACGCCTCCAGGTCCGCAATGGTTCGGCTGACCTTCAGTACTTTATGATAACCTCGGGCGGTAAGCTGAAATTTATCGAAGACCTCGGCCAACAACGCCTCCCCCTCCGTCGATAGATTAAGTTTTTCCCTTTCCAAAGACCCCATGAACCTTCCGTTCACCGGCTGGGGTTGGTGGCCATAACGCTGTTGTTGAACTTCTCGGGCTTTTATGACCCGGCGGGCCATGGTTTTGGAATCCAGGGCCGAGGCCCGGCTTTGCAAATCCTTATATTCTCCCCGGGGAACCTCCAAAATCATATCCACCCGGTCCAATAGGGGCCCGGAGATTTTATGATGATACCGTTGAATATCCCGGGAAGAGCAGGTGCAACTTTTAACAGGATCTCCATAATAACCGCAGGGGCAAGGGTTCATCGCCGCCGCAAAGAGAAAGTTTGCGGGGTAGGTGAAACTCCGGTGGGAGCGGGAAAGGGTGATTTCCCGGTCCTCCAGGGGCTGGCGAAGAATTTCCAGAACCCCCTTATCGAATTCCGGAAGCTCATCAAGGAACAGGATGCCGTGATGGGCCAGGGAAATTTCGCCGGGCATAGGAATGCCACCGCCCCCTGTCAAGGCAGCTCGGGTGCTGGTGCTGTGGGGACTGCGAAAGGGACGCTGGGTAATCAGTCCGGTACCGACATTCAGCTTCCCGGAAATACTGTAGAGCTTGGTCACCTCCAAGGCCTCCTCATGGTTCAGATCGGGGAGAATTGTGGGAAGTCTTTTCGCCGCCATGGATTTTCCTGAACCGGGAGGACCGATGAATAGTATATTATGGTGTCCGGCGGCGGCGATCTCCACCCCTCGTTTCAGGGCCTGCTGACCTTTGAGATCCCCAAAGTCTAAGGGATCCTCCCGAGGGTGATCCGGGGAGGTCTTCGACTGCTCCGTCCCGGGAGAGGGACAGGGTTCGGGAAGAATGCCGGTGTTAATATAGGACAGAATCCCTTGAAGATCCTCGAAACCCAACACTTCCATTCCTTCTACATAACGGCCCTCCTCCAGGTTGCCCTTGGGAATCAGGGCCCGGCGGTAACCCTGTTTTTCCATTTCCAAAAGCATGGGCAACACTCCCCGGACTCCGTTGATCCTCCCGTCCAGGGAAAGTTCACCGAGGCACAGGGTTTTCTCATTGTCCAGGGGAGGGATTTGTCCCGAGGCCCCCAGCACTCCCAGGGCCACGGGAAGATCGAAATGGGTTCCGTCCTTACGGGTGTATCCCGGAGATAAATTGATGGTGATTCTTTTTAAGGGAAAGTCGTAGCCGCAATTTTTCAGGGCGGAGCGAACCCGGTCCTTGGATTCCTTCACCGCCGTATTGGGAAGGCCTACGATCATCACCAGGGGCAGACCGTTTTCCATATCCACCTCCACGGTAATGGGATACACCTCCAGTCCTTCAATGCAGCAACTTTGAATTTTTTGCAAGAAAAATCCCTCCTTCTTCAAGGTTTCATTTACTATATTATTCGCTAAAAGTGATAAAAACCCTTTTTTCAGGGGAAAGAAAAGATTTTTGGGGATGAAATTAGGATGTTTGAAGAGGAAAAAGGAGGGTAAAATAAAAGAGCCGTGGGAGGAACTTTCAGTTCCCACGGCTATTTGACATAATCCTGAGGGTGTGCTAACATATACTTTTGTAAGAACCTAAGGAATGTCCAAGCTTTTCGTAATTTTCTGCAGAGGTGTAACCCCGTAAATGTATTTGCAAGAAACATCATCCCCATGCAAAATTCAAACTATTTCAAGGGTGTTCGGTTAAATTGAAAAATCCAAGGATAAGTTCTGTGGAGGATTTGCGTATAGATAATTATTTAGAGAGACTAAAAAGGAGGAGTTCAATTGGATTGTAACATGAATACAAAAAGCAGAGAAATATCGTTAAAAAGAGCAGAGGAACTTCATTCGAGAATTGAAGATTATTTAAAGGTAAAGGATCAGATCCCCAAAGGAACCTCAAAAAAACAATTACTCAGTGCCAAAGCAAAAAAAGATAAAATACTGAAAATGTTTGATGCCACGGAAGAAGACTGGAACAGCTGGCAATGGCAACTGAAAAATCGAATTTCCGATGTGGATGTATTAAAGGAGATTATTTATTTAAGCGATAA
>CAZTIJ010000322.1:0-2362 GCA_964613365.1 uncultured Clostridiaceae bacterium
TTTCCTGCTCTCCAAAGGATACTTTTCCGATGGGAACATGGATAATGTTGCTTTTGTCAAGACGGTATTCCACCTTACCGGCTTTGATTTCCTTAACGGCGTTGCCAAGATCAAAGGTTACCGTTCCCGATTTCGGATTCGGCATTAATCCCTTTGGTCCAAGAACCCGACCCAGTTTACCAACAACACCCATCATATCGGGAGTTGCCACAACCACATCAAAGTCGAACCAGTTTTCCTTTTGGATCTTATCCGCTAATTCCGCCTCGCCTACGTAATCGGCGCCGGCATTTTTAGCTTCTTCCGCCTTTTCACCCTTTGCAAAAACCAAGACTTTGACTTCCTTACCGGTACCGTGGGGTAGTACGATGGCTCCCCGCACCTGCTGGTCCGCATGTCTTGAGTCCACCCCTAGTTTAATATGGGCTTCCACGGTTTCATCAAATTTGGCTTTCGCCGTTTCTTTAATCAGCGCTACCGCTTTTTTCGGGCTGTACTGCTTTTCCCGATCTACTAATTTAATTGATTCCTGGTATTTCTTTCCTCTTTTAGCCATTTTATTTCCCTCCTTGTGGTTAATCGGCTTATGCCTCCCACGCTTTCTTAACGATTGCTTTCCTTACTACTAACCTTCTACTTCTACACCCATGCTTCTTGCGGTACCTTCTACCATGCTCATTGCGGTTTCCACAGTAGCGGCATTTAGGTCCGGTTGCTTTAACTCTGCAATTTCTCTGATTTGCTCCTTGGTGATGGTACCGACTTTGGACTTGTTCGGTTCACCGGAACCGGATTTCAGTCCGATGGCTTTTTTAATCAGAACCGCTGCCGGCGGAGTTTTGGTAATGAAAGAGAAAGATCGGTCCTGGTATACCGTGATGATTACCGGTATGACAAGTCCTCCCTGATCCGCGGTTTTCGCGTTAAACTCTTTACAAAATCCCATGATGTTAATACCGTGTTGTCCTAGGGCCGGTCCTACCGGTGGTGCCGGAGTGGCTTTGCCCGCTTCTATCTGCAACTTAATTTGACCAATTACTTTTTTCGCCATGATTACACCTCCTTAAAATTCTTTTACTAAATGTCTGTTACCTGATCAAAACTCAATTCCACGGGAGTTTCTCTACCAAACATGGAAATCAGCACTTTGAAAGTTCCTTTGTCCATGTTGACCTCCTGGATGGAACCGATGAAATCTTCAAAGGGTCCAGACGTTACTTTAACAGAATCTCCTTTTTTAAAGGGAGCCTCTATTACCACATGTTCAATGCCCATGGTCCGAACTTCATCGTCGGTCAGGGGAATCGGCTTCGAGCTCGGGCCTACAAATCCTGTTACTCCCCGAGTGTTTCGAACCAGGTACCAGGACTCATCGGTTACAATCATCTTAACAATCACATAACCGGGATAGAGTTTGGATTCCTTGATCTTTTTCTTGCCGTTTTTAATTTCCACCTTTTCTTCCATGGGGACTTTTACTTCCAGTATTACATCTTCCATACCCCGGTTTTCCACCAATTTTTCAATATTGGCCTGAACTTTCTTCTCATGACCGGAAAATGTATGGACCACATACCATCTTGCTTCTTCTTGGGACATATATATGAAGGAGCTATTTTTTCAATAGTCCTCTCTCGCCTCCTTTATTATAGACTGGCATTAAATAATTAGGCTTAATCCTAAACCGAATACTG
This sequence comes from uncultured Clostridiaceae bacterium, assembly GCA_964613365.1. Classification (GTDB taxonomy): domain Bacteria; phylum Bacillota; class Clostridia; order Peptostreptococcales; family T1SED10-28; genus Isachenkonia. The sequence continues at coordinate 1,695 of CAZTIJ010000322.1, forward strand.
AATCTAATACCCAAATCGCCGCTGCTGCTACTGCACAAACAATAATAACAACCGTTGTATGGGTTTTTAGTTCCTGCTTGTTGGGCCAGTTTACCTTTTTCAGTTCCGCTTTAGCACTTTTTAGAAACTTCCCAAGACTTGCTCTTTTTGTAGTGGTACTTGCTTGCTGAGCACTCATGACTTGTCACATCCTTTTTAACCGAATTCGAAACCTGCGTTATTTTGTTTCTTTGTGAACAGTATGATGCTTGTCGAATTTACAGTATTTTTTCAACTCTATTCGATCAGGGTCATTTTTCTTGTTTTTTGATGTTATATAGTTTCTTCGCTTACACTCTTCACACGCTAAGGTAACATTTACTCGCACCTTCTCCACCTCCTAGCTAAAAACACTGCCGTCGGCAAATGTTTAATGTATATCTAATGGGCAAACCACTCTCATTAAAGCTCACCTAATAAAATCTACCACATTTCCAATGGGCTGTCAACAAAAAATTCTCTCCGTAAACTAGGGGGACTAGGTTTTCCTAGTCCCCGCATGGCTGTTTTTTAGTTGTCTCTTCCGGAAGTTGTCCCTTAAGGTTTTTTTATTAATCGCTAACTTTTTATGGTTTGTGTAACTTACTCGATGATTTGAGCCACAACGCCGGCTCCTACCGTTCGTCCAC
>CAZTIJ010000323.1:0-2362 GCA_964613365.1 uncultured Clostridiaceae bacterium
AAAAACGGGTGGGGGAGGTTCTGGCGAAAACTTCCTACGCCTTTAATACCCTGTATCAGCAAGGGGGATTGATCAGTTTCGGAACCGATGCACCAGTAGAGGATTCCAACCCGTTTCGAAACATATATGCGGCAGTAACCCGGAGGGATCAAAACGGGTATCCTGAAGGGGGATATCAACCAAAAGAGCGACTGACAGTAGAAGAGGCCGTGGACGCTTACACTTATAAAAGCGCTGAAAACCAATTTCAAGAGAAGGTAAAGGGGAAACTTCTCCCCGGTTATTTTGCGGATTTGATTGTGCTGGACCGGGATTTGTTTACCGTCAAAACCTCTGAAATATCGACTACCCAAGTGGAACTGACCATGGTTGGCGGGAAGGTAGTTTACCGTAAGGGATAAAACTTAACAAAAATAACCTCTGTGATTTCAGATTTTACGGTGATTCCTTGACAAAAATCACGAGTACTAGTATTATGTAAACTGTGAGCAAAACAGCTGAGTTACAAATCAAAAGACGGATAAAATTAAGGAGGTCCACCTATTGAGCAGAAATTCCGAGTACTACGAGATCACTAAAGATATATTAAACCACGATGCATTTATGCAATCAAAGGATATTCGACATCATGAGGGAAGTATTTTCGAACACTCCTTGGAAGTATCTTTTCGATCTTATAAAATAGCAAAAAAGCTAAAAATGGACTATCGAGCCATTGCCCGGGGAGCCTTACTTCATGACTTCTTTTTATACGACTGGAGGACTAAGGGGAACCGTAATTTGAAATACTTAAAAGAATCCCATGCGGTATCCCATCCCGGAATAGCCCTTAAAAACGCCAAAAAGTATTTTGACATTAATGATAAGGAAGCGGATATAATTAAGAAGCATATGTTCCCCACAACCATTGTTCCTCCAAAGTATAAGGAAAGTTGGATTGTATCGATGGTGGATAAGTATTATGCGGTAAAGGAATACCAGGAAGGCTTCTTTAGAAAACATAGCTTACAACTTCGGTTTTATCAACTGCAACATACCTTAAGCTTTCTGTCTGTATAAGTAAACCGATTATTGAATTGAAAAGGAGACCCGAGGGTCTCCTTTTTTATGGGATGCATAAATGGCTCCGATCCCACCTCGAACATTTCAGCGATTGATTACGTTAACATGCAGACCAGCCAGAACATCCAAGGCTTTCTCATGAAGTTCCGGGTTGGGAGAAGCACAGGCGGAGGCATCTACAATTATAGGGACCTCGGGATACAGTGTCTTTAACATAATAGCATTGGATATGACACAGATATTCGTAACTACCCCTACCAATTCAATGGATTCCAGTTCATCTTCGTAAAAATCAAAGCACTGCTCATGGAGTTCCTGGGGGTGGATTCCAAAGCTTCTTTTTTCCAATGGCTGGGCCCGAACCTTATCGAGGCATGTTTTGGCCTTGCCGTATACTTTGTGGCCTTCGGTCCCTTTAATACAGTGTTCGATGGGAAGAGAGGTTCCTTCTAGGGATTCTAAATATTCCTCATCGTGGGTATCCAGGGTATAAAAAACCTGATGATTTTTGTAGCTTAAAATTTTTTCGCAAATTAAGGGATCTAAGTCTTTGGCTTCGTCAAATCCTAGACTTCCGGTAACAAAATCTCTTTGGTAATCGATTACCACTAGAACCTTTTTTTTCATTAACCATCCCTCCTATTTAATGAATACTGAAATTTTCTAACATGAAATGTTACGGGGTTGAACTGAAAGTCGGTAAATGGGCCCAACGATCAAAACATCCTAACTACAGTATAACAGAAAATTCAAAAAAATCACAGTGAGGCTAGACCGGTAGTTCTGTTAGAAAGGCTCTATGTTATAATGCTCTAAAGCGAAATTAATTTCTATAATCTCATAAATCCCCTGTTCTATGCAGTACTGTACAATCAGATCCAGGGTATGACTGTTGGAAAATGAATAGCCAGCACAGCGTAATAAGGTATCGGCTTCCTCGATGGTTAATTGTAAGCCAAGACAAAGAAGGAATGCGGTTTTTTTCTTTGGCTGATAATTGGGGTGCGATCGTATTTTCGAGAAAAGTTTACGATCAATACCTGCCCGCTTGTAAACTTCCGTATCATTTAGGCTTTTGGCATCGATGAAATCCAAAAGCTTTTCCGAGAAGCTGGGACTTTGTCGCTGTTCAATAAAAGAAGCTACATTATAACTTAATGCCGACTCTTTTAGCCTCAGGGGCCTTTGATGATGCGATAAAAGATACTGCCTTAAATCATTGAACCATTCAATGTTCTCCATGGTATCCCTCCTGAAGGAATTGCCAACACTTCTCCCTTAATGATCCTCTTATTAATTC
>CAZTIJ010000324.1:0-2362 GCA_964613365.1 uncultured Clostridiaceae bacterium
CGTTTTTCCAACTTCACATTGGTATTTCCTACAGAGAGCTTATCCGCCACAGCGGTTATTTCTTTCAGACTATCCCGCAGTCCCACCACGGATTTGGCCAGAATATCATCCTCGGACATTACCTCCACATCGATATCCAAATTTCCCTTTGCTATTTCATTAATACATTCGGCATCATGTTGATTGTTGGAAATCACCTTTTTCAGACTTCCGATCAACGTATCCTGAGGACTTCTCATATCCAATTGTACGTTGGTATTTCCCACCGCCAGCTTTTCCGCCACGTTGGCAATTTCCCTGGAATTGTCCCGAAGCTTTTTAAGTTCCTTAGCAAGTACATCATCCTCGGACATTACCTCAATATCAAAATCCAGGTTCCCTTTGCTCAACTCTTCCACACAGACTGCATCATGTTTAATATTATCGACTACCTTTTGAAGATTTTCAGCAAGTAAATCTTTTTCATTTCTCTTCTTTACTGTTATGTTCGTATTCCCCAGGGAAAGCTTTTCCGCTACTTCGGCGGCCCCCATAAGCTGATCCTTGGTTTCCTCGGCTTGACGGTCGTGTTTGCTGAATTCATTATGTACAAAGTATCCCACAACCATCACGGCGATTAAGGTTGTCACCATCAGTGCGCTGCTTTGTCCCGGTGTTAGTATTTCCAGAGCGTTAAGTGCTCCTAAAGAGGCTATCAGTAAGAATATTACGGTAAATGCTACGATTAACTTTTGATTTGTTTTCACATAAAACCCTCCTGTCATTTTATTGGATTCCTTTTTTAACTTTTGCTAAGGCTTATACTTCCGCCAGTTTTTCCAGCTCTTCCCCTTCCAGGATTCTGTGGCAGTCCAGGATCAGCTTTACCTGATCCCGATTTTTCGCAATGCCTTTAATATACTTATTGGAAAAACCGGTTTCCGCCGAAGGGGGAGGCACAATCTGCTCTTCCAAAATCGACAGAACCTCGGATACACCGTCTACGATAAAGCCCACATCCAAAGAATCAATGTTTATTACAATGACACAGGTTCGATCGGTGTATTCCTTAAACTCCTTTTTAAACCGTAATCGGACATCAATAATGGGAATGATCTTTCCCCGAAGATTGATAATCCCTTTGATGTACTCCGGAAGCTCCGGGACCTCGGTAATCGGCTGAAATCCGATGATCTCCGTCACATACTTGATGTCAATGGCATACTCTTCGCTTCCGATCACAAAACTTAAATACTTATCCTTTTGGGTATCCTCTTCCATATAAAGATCTTTTTCTTCTACACTCATAGCCCTTTCTCCTTTCTATAGCGCTTTTCCCCGGGACAGAATTTCCGTATCGAGAATCAGACTGATGTCTCCGCTTCCCAGCAGGCTGCAACCTGCGATTCCTTGTACCTTCTTTAAGTATTGGGGGAGGCTTTTTACCACCACCTGGTGTTCACCGATCAGCCCATCTACGAAAATGCAGTAGGGGTTCACCTCCTTTTCAATCATCACAAGCACCCCTTTGTGGAGCTTTGTTACACTGTCCTCAACTGAAAAACGTTCATGAATACGAATAATCGGATAGGACTTTCCTCGAATCAGAATCAGCTCATTATCCGATTCATCCCGAATGATGTCTTTTTCCTTCGGTCTGAAACACTCTCCGATTTCATGGATCGGAACCGTATAGAAACCGCCGCCCACCGTAACCGTCATTCCCGGAATGATTGCCAGGGTTAAGGGGATTTTTATGGTGAAGGTGGTTCCGATACCCAGTTCACTTTCCACAACGGTTTTACCTCCCACCTTGTCAATGTTCTGATGCACCACGTCCATACATACGCCCCGCCCCGAAAACTCGGATACGGTCTCCTTCGTGGAAAAACTGGGGGAAAATATAAAATTAAAAATTTCCTGGTCACTAAGCTCTTCCCGGGAAGCATCGGTTAACCCTCTTTCAAAGGCCTTTCCGTAGATCTTATCCGCATCCAACCCCCGGCCGTCATCCTTAATGTGAATCCATACTTCACTGCCTACATTTTTCGCCGACAGGATGATTTTTCCCATCCCCTGCTTTCCCTTTTCCAAGCGCTCTTGCTCCGGTTCAATACCATGGTCTGCAGCGTTTCGAATCATATGCATTAAAGGATCGGATATACTGTCCACCACGTTTTTATCCACTTCCGTCTCCTCACCCTGAAGGATAAAGTCCACTTTTTTATCCAGTTCCCGGCTCATATCCCGAATGATCCTTTTCATTTTATTGAAGGTTCCGGTAAGAGGAATCATCCGTAGAGACATGGAGATATCCTGCAGTTCATTGATGATTTTTTTATGCCGTCGGGACGCTTTTCGAAAATTGTTAATGCTTAGCCCT
>CAZTIJ010000325.1:0-2358 GCA_964613365.1 uncultured Clostridiaceae bacterium
CCTGTCGGGGGTCACACTAATTAACATCTTATGTTACGAAGTCACTTTTGTTACAAAGTCACTTTTATTGACAAGTCACTTTTGTTGCAAACTTTTTCCCCGTAGCCCCGGGAACCGGAGCCATGGATGGTTATTTGGTAAAGAGCTTTCTCGGAAAGTCCGCCAGGGCTTCACAGCCCTTTTCCGTAACCCGGATGGTTTCGCTTATTTCAAATCCGAAGTCATCGGACCACATTCCGGGAATTACATGAAAGGTCATGTTTTCCTTGACCACGGTTTTATCCCCGGGGCGCAGGCTGATGGTATGCTCTCCCCAGTCCGGAGGATAGTTCAGCCCCGTGGAGTAACCGATTCGGGATTCCTTTTCCAGACCGTATTTTTTCAGCACGGAGGACCAGGTGCTTTCGATTTCCTCACAGGTCACCCCGGGCTTTATGAAATCAATGGTTTGGTCGATCCCCTCCGCCACGATGTCGGACATTCGCTGCAGCTCCTTGGGGGGCTTGTCCCCCAGGAATATGGTTCGGGCCATGGGAGAGTGGTAGCGCTGATGACATCCGGAAAGCTCCAGGATAATGGCCTCCTCCGGTTTATAGGGTTGATCCGTCCAGGTCATATGACAGGCCCCGGTGTTCTCCCCCGAGGGCATCAGGGGTACAATCGCCGCATAATCCCCGCCGTACTCGTCGGTACCCGTTAAATAGGAGCGGTAAATCTCTGCCGCCAGGTCGCATTGTCTAACCCCCGGGGCGGCTTTTTCTATGGCATCGGTCATGCCCTTCTCACTGATTCTTGCAGCCCGCTTCATCAGCTGGATTTCCTTCGGGGATTTGATAATCCGCACCCAGTTTACCAACTCCTTTGCATCCACAAATTTCCCCTGGGGAAGATTTTTCTGAAGTTGTAAAAACGCCTTTGCGGTGAAATAGTAATTATCCATTTCCACGGCCATGGTGGCCTTTTCCCGGCCTTTTTCAATCAACACGCCGGCGATGAAATCCATGGGATGCTTCACGTCGTTTTGCACGTAATCATCCCCGTAGTGAATAATGTTTTCCGGATCCATCCAGGTTTGCTTTCGCGCCCCCAGCTCGTCGATCCCTCTTCCGATCCAGAGGGGCTGTTCCTCGTCAATGAGCACCACCAGCATCTGATGGACGTAAAAGGACCATGCATTATACCCCGACAGATAGCAGATATTAGCGGGATCCGTGATCAACAGCACTTCAATTCCCCGTTCCTCCATCTTCCTTTTTGTCTTTTCCAGTCTTGTCTTAAATTCCTGTTTTCCGAAAAAATCCAACATACAGACACCCCCGTTAAATTTTTACTGATTATTCATCAACTCTTCCACTTCCTGTTCAAGCTTTTGAAGTATTTCCGCCCCTTCGACGCCGGCCTCCTCACGGTAGGCTTCCCGAACGGGACCGCTGGCCTCCCGGAATACCTCCCGTTCTTCCTCCGTCAGTTCAATGATCTCGATATCACTGGCTTCCTTAATCATGTCTAACCGTCGCTCGTTCAGGTCTTTTTGCACCTCATGGATAAAGTCGTTTACCTCTTCCGTAACCTCCTCCACCAGCTGTTGTTTTTCCGGGCTGAGATTTTTAAAGAAGGGATAGTTAGAAACCATAGAGGCGATAAAGGCGTCCTGATTCGATAAAATCAGATAATCCTGTACTTCATAAAAATGCATTTCCTGTACGGCGAAGATCGGGTTTACCTGGGCATCGATCTGCCCCAGCTGCAAGCCGCTGTACACTTCCATATAGGGCATCGGTGTGGGGTTCGCGCTGTATTCCCGGTAACTGGATACAATAATCGGCGACTGCATCGTTCGGATCCGCTGGCCGGCAAAGTCCTCCGGGGACCGGATGGGATCGTTGGCCGTCCAGATATTAAACCCTTCGGTAAACCAGCCGTGAATGTACATATCATGCTCTTTATTGACCTCATTCAGGATCTCGATGGCTTCACTGTCATCCAAAATGGTTTTGATGTCATCCTGTTCCGGCGGAAACAGGAAGTGGTTGTAAAACACGTTGTTCTCCGGCACTGTGGTGGCCGTACTTCCCGGGTTCATAATGGCGAAGTTTAACAGGCCGTCCTGGATAAACTCCACATGGTCCACATGGTTTCCGATCTCCCCGGTGCGAAATATTTCCACTTCAATGGCACCTTCGCTTCGCTTTTCGATCAACCGCTTAAACTCCATGGCATACTCGTCCATAACCGAACCTGCAGTCTCCTCATGGCCCAACCTCCAGGTCGTCACACCGTCATCTATTGCCTCTGAACAGCCACTGACAAGACTTAGGGCAAATATCATCAATACAATGGCGATCCCTTTCAAATACC
>CAZTIJ010000326.1:0-2357 GCA_964613365.1 uncultured Clostridiaceae bacterium
GATCATCGTATACACTTTCATCAACAGCAGTTTTGAAAGTCTCTTCTACTGCATGGAATACTCGTAGTCCCAACTGGACTCCTGCTAATGGACCTGCAAAGGTTGGATCTCCGTTGGTTACGGTTTCTGCGGCTAACCCGGCAGCTTCTGCTTCGGCTGCTCCGATTACGATTACCACATTTTCCGCACCGTGTTTTTCCGTAAGATCTTTAACTCTTTGCTGATTTTCCAAATCCATAGCACCGGCAGCCGTTCAGACAAAACACTCAGTGGAAGAATAAACCACTTCGGCGTCAGTGCTTTTTAGGCATTCTTCGATAGCCGGTCCTGGAATACCGTCTCTATCGCCAATGATGATGATTTTCTTTCCATCAAATACTGACATATTTACCATCCTCTCGTTTTTAGTTTATTGTTATTTATATTCTTCTTAAACCATAAATTCAGCTCGTTAATATTCAAACAAATTTATTTAAATTAGTATCCTTTACTGGTTAACTTTACAAATCCGGTTTCATTAGTGGCTCCGGTGATTGCTTGTATTTCAACTTCTATGCTACCGTCGGCCCGTAGACTTCCATCAAATCCTCCGGCAATGGAATCCACGTAGTCGGTCATCCCAATGATTTTTTCCATCGGAGGCAGAAGAATCACTTCGTTTGCATTTCCATTGGTTACCACAGCATCGGCTTTAGGATCCGCATCGGCTAGAGATTGGGATGCTCCGTCCCGTCCAGCATACTCATCAGTTACAATAACGGTTTTTACGTCCTTCTCCTCAATCTTCTTGCAATTCATGATCAAATCCGTATCGGGATTTCCAAAACCTTCCTGAGAAACGATGACCCCGTCCAGTCCTAAATATTCCGTTAATTTTGCGGTCCAGTTAGAAGATCTTTCTTTGTCTGCGAGATAGACATTTTCATTAGTAATGATTACCCCGACAAAGTTGATCTCTTTACCGTGCTTTTCATAGAGATCTTCGATGATCCCGTTATTAACGTGTACATAGGTAGGATTCTTGTCACAGGCTGATACGCAATTACCGCTTACAATAGCACCATCCATGATTTCCGTAGGGTAAAGTAGTGTAGGCACGATCTTTTTTGCATCCACGCCATATACGTAAGTATCATGAAGAAGTCCTTGTGTTTGAAGCATATATACGTATCCGATTTTCGGTAGGTCCGGATATTTTTCAACTGCGTCCAGTAACGGTTCGGTTTCATACTCTTGAACCTCATCAGCCTCTAGGTCTCTTGCTACTTCACCTAAATATTGAGCGGCTTTAAATCCGATCATTCTCACCGCGGCTTCATGATCATATTGTTTTACGCCTTCGACAGGATTTGCAACCACCACTACATTGTGGGTCTTTGAAAACGGTGTGTATTCCGCTCCCGGTCCGGACATGTCAATAATCCCTTCTTGAAAGCCCACGATCTTCCCAGCAGTTACCACCGCAACATTTTTAAGTGCATGGGTTGTTCCGCTACCTACCGTATCAACTTTGCTTAACATCCCTGGAAAAATCCCACCGGGTCCTTCCACTTTTACCCTTGGCTCGATGACATCCTTTACCGGTGTAATCCGTACTTCATCACCAGGATGGGTAATGTCAATATCGATGGATTCAATATGCTCATCCCCACCAATAGCCTTAAGCATTTCTTCTTTGTTAACAAAAAGAGTTTTGCCTTCTACCTTTGTAACATCACCAAACTTCACATCATCAATAAAAATCTTACCTAACTTTAGCTTCAAAACCTTCACCTCCCTTTTTAATTACAGGCCTGTAAGACCTCTTCTTACAGGCCCACTAAAACCTAAACATATTTTTTAATCATTGCTTCTACATTTTCTTTGGAAGCTTCTTCCTTTGTAACCTCTTCTTTTTTCTCTCCATTTTCATAAATGGCGATGGTGGGAAGCCCTAGTACTTTTTGCTTAATAGCGAGTCTTCTCGCTTTGGTTGTATCGAGCTTGACAAACTTAACTTGGTCCCCATAGACCTCTTCTAAGGCTTCGATTTCCGGCATTAAAGCTTTACAAGGCTCACAACCTTCGCTCCAGAAATCTACTAAAACTGTCTTTTCCTCTTGTAATACTTCTTCTTCAAAATTGCTCTTATCTACAGCTAGCATTTCATTCACCTCCTTAAAAGGATAGTTTTAAAGTTTATGAAATTTTAATTATATAATTCACTTAAAAGTGAAGTATAAACGGATTTACTCTTCGAAAGCGTGTTCAATATATTTTTCCGCTTGGATGGCAGCAATGGCTCCGTCACCAACAGCGGTTGCGACCTGTCTCAGAGTCTTCTCTCGCACGTCTCCGGAAGCAAATACCCCCGGCAG
>CAZTIJ010000327.1:0-2343 GCA_964613365.1 uncultured Clostridiaceae bacterium
TTGGCATATTGTTTATCGTAATGATATTTACGAACCGATGCCCTCTCTTGCTTCAATATTCAGGGATGAGGGGTACCGAACCGAAGCTCTGCATCCCTATCACGGCTGGTATTACCGCCGGGATGAGGTGTTTCCCTACCTAGGATTCGAAAATTTCACCGCCCTGGAGGATATGGATGATCCGCCGACCTTGGGTCCTTTTGTCTCCGATGATTATTTAACCGATCTACTGATCGAACAAATCGAAGAGTCAGAACAGCCCCTGTTTAACTATACGCTGACCATGCAAAATCATGCTCCCTATCATGAGCAGAGAAATGAATCGATCATAGATTTTGACCACAGTTTGAACCAACGGCAGAAAACCATGCTCCAAACTTATGCCGACGGCCTTTATTATTCCGATCAGGCCTTAAAGCGTTTGGTGGAATATTTAAGGGACTCCGATGAGCCCACCTTGTTACTGTTTTATGGGGACCACTTGCCGATGTTCGGAAATAATTACGATTTGTATCGGGAAATGGGCCTGGTAGGGGATGAAACCCTGGAAGAATTAAAGGACGATTTACGCCTTCACACCGTCCCCTACATCCTCTGGGCAAACTATCCCCTGGAAAATGATAAAATGCCTTTAAAAAACGCCACCGCCCTGCCCCCCCTAGTGCTGGAACAGGCCGGTGTGGATAAACCGAAGCATCTACAATTAGTGGAGGAAATCCATGACCGGGCCCCTTTGATTCAAAGCGGTCACTTTACCGATGCTGAAGGGAGCCGTTACGATCAGGAAAGCGAAGAGTATCAGGAATTGATCGAAATGTACCGAAGTCTTCGGAACCGGATAATGAATAAACAGGAGTAAGGTGGATCAAACCCTCCACCTTACTCCTGTTTTTATTTCTTCTCCGCCTCCACCATTTTTGCAAAGGCTTCATAACGGGACCGAAGCACACGCTCATGCTCTTCCTCATCCAGGCGAAGCTGTTCGAAAAATTTCTTTGCCTTGGGGTCCTCTACCTTTTCCGCAAGGTTTTTATAGCGTTTTTGAGCCTCTACTTCATCTTCGATGGCCTCTAAAATCCAATCCAATACCTCTTTCATATCCTTTTTCTCCCCTTTCTTTACTTACCCTTTCAAGTTCCCATAAATTGAGCCACCACTAAGGTGATATCGTCTTCCACTTTCCGGTGTTTAATGAAGTCCTGAAAATCCCGTTGAACTTGATCGGTGATCTCTTCGGGGCTTTGGGAAGATATTTCCTCGGCCAGTTCCTTAAACCGCCGGTCGTAGCATTCCTTGTCCCTTCGTTGCTCCGGTAGTCCGTCGGACATCATAAACAGGGTCATCCCCTTGGCTAAGGAAACGGAAGTATCCCTATACTCTAGCCAATCCCGGTCAATACCGGAAGATATGGGCATCCCTCCCCGGTCCAGCTCCATGATCACTTTTCCTTCACGAACCAGAAATGGGGGTTCATGAAAACCTGCTGAAGAATAGATCAGTTCCTCGGCGTTTAAATCGAACACTGCAATAAAAAGGCAAACTAGGTATTCGTCGGGATATCCCTCTTTCATATACTGCTCCACTAAGAAGTGAAGGATCTCCTTGGGGGACAGGAGCTGTCCCGGGATATGCTTGAGCTTAAAGAAACTTCGGATGGTATCCTTCACAAAAATTGAGAGCATGGCACTGTCCAACCCATGTCCTGAAACGTCAGCGGCAAAACACACGTATTGGTCGAAATAGTCATCCAATAATCCGTTATCCACTCTGAACGCATCAAAAATATCCCCGCCCAACTCCTCGGCGGGAAGATGAAAGGAGGAAAAGGACAGTTTTTCCGTATCGGGCAGGGTTTTAGGAAGGGCTTGCTGATGGATGTTCAGCGCATTTTTAACTTCGATATCCAACTTCCTTCGAATTCTGTCATATTCCGGATATTTCTCGTTGCCGTAAAGATATAAAAGACCCTTCTTATGATAAAATTTCAAGGGTAGTTTCTTCACGGCCCCTTTGGTTCGGATTAGAATTTTTCTCCATTCCCCAGAGGGTGAGAAAGGATCAGCCATAATCGATTTTACCTGATCTATGTAATTTTCTTCAATAAACTCCAGCAGACTTTTTCCTAGCAGTTCTCCTTTGGTATAACCCAGAAAGGAAAACATAGCCCTATTGGAAAAGATGATTTCTCCCTGAGAGTTGCATACCAAAATAGGGTCCTCAATCATATCAGTGATGGTCTTTGCTATTGCTCCGTTGTCCAAGGGCTCTTTCATATTCTATCCTCCCGATTTCTTAAGTCTCAATTATTATAACATAAGGCGCTCCTCTAGAAAATCCGCTTTC
>CAZTIJ010000328.1:0-2342 GCA_964613365.1 uncultured Clostridiaceae bacterium
TTTATCCATTGTGCTGGGAACGATTTTCGGACTGACCGCCACTTTGTTTAAAATGACGAAAATCAAACCTTTGGAAAAAGTGATTGATGTATATATCAGTATCGTACGGGGAACCCCGCTGTTGTTGCAGCTGATCTTCATTTTCAATGCCTTGCCGGAGATCGGAATTACCTTTTCCCCCTTTATTTCCGCCGCCATCGGTCTGGCTTTTCACAGCGGAGCCTATATCAGCGAGATCTTCCGTGGAGCCATTGAATCCATTGACGGCGGCCAGCGGGAAGCGGCGATTTCTTTGGGAATGAACAAATGGCAGGCTATGAAACGGATCACTTTGCCCCAGGCATTTAAACGATCGGTGCCTTCCCTGGGGAATCAGTTTATCATTGCCATTAAAGATTCCTCCCTGGCCAGTGCCATTACCATTACGGAGACCTTAATGCTCACCCGACAGTTTGTAGCGGCAACCTTTAACCCCTGGCCCATATTCTTTGTGGCGGGGCTGTACTACATGCTGATTACCACGATTTTGAGCAAATTATTGTTAAGGTTGGAAAAGAGGTTGAAAGTATATGAGCGATAAAAATCAAGCAAAAGACCAAGGGACCAATGATACCACCCCTATGATTGAGACGAAAAATCTTCATAAATACTTCGGGGATTTGGAAGTGTTAAAGGGGATCAATATGACCGTTCAGGAGGGAGAAGTGGTGTGTATGATCGGATCCAGCGGTTCCGGGAAAAGCACCCTTCTTCGATGCATCAATTATCTGGAGAAGAAAAATCAAGGGGATATTTTAATCGAAGGGGAAAAGGTGGAAGAGACTCCCCAGGCCATCAATGCCATGCGTCAAAAAGTGGGAATGGTCTTTCAACGTTTTCACCTGTTTCCTCATAAAACCGCCATTGAAAATGTAATGGAGGGGCCCGTTACGGTAAAGGGCATGGAAAAAGAAAAGGCCCGGAACCTGGGAAGAAAGCTTTTGGAAAAAGTGGGACTTTCCGATAAGGAAGAGGAATATCCCGCCATGCTTTCCGGAGGACAGCAGCAGCGGGTAGCCATCGCCAGAGCCCTGGCCATGGAGCCCAAGGTCATGCTCTTTGACGAGCCCACTTCGGCCCTGGATCCGGAACTGGTAGGCGAGGTGCTGGGTGTCATGAAGGATCTGGCCAAGGATGGCATGACGATGATCATCGTCACCCATGAGATGGGCTTTGCCCGGGAGGTGGCGGATAAAGTGATCTACTTAAACGAGGGGGTCATTGAAGAATCCGGCACACCGGAAGAACTGTTTGAAAATCCTCAAAACCCAAGATTGCAGGCTTTTCTCGGGGAAATAGAATTTTAATATTCATTTGATCAAAAAAGTGTACCAGGGGGTCAGACCCCCTGGTACACTTTTTTGTTGGTTTGAAAAGAAGGCCGCCGGTATATTTTAAAACAGTCATTTATGGGTAAGTAAGTATTATTAGAAGATTTCGACTATTAACCGTGGAGTATTGGTATTTCCACGGTGAATAGTTCCTGAAAAATCAGGGAAAAGTAGCGAAGGAAAAAAGAATCACAGGAAAAAAAGGGAGGAACAGAACATGAAAAAGAAATTGTTTATACCGGGACCGGTAACGGTATCCAAGGATGTACTGGATAAAATGGGCACCCAGATGATCGGCCATAGAACCAAGGATGCATCGGATCTGCAACGGGGAATCTCGGAGAAGATGCGAAAAGTAATGTATACCCAAGAGGAGATTTTACTCTCCACCACTTCCGGAAGCGGACTGATGGAGGGAGCCGTGCGTTCGTGTACGAAAAAGCGGGCGGCAGTGTTTTCCGTCGGAGCCTTTGGCGATCGTTGGTACAAGATGGCCAAGGCCAACAATGTGCCGGCGGATTTGTTCCAGTCACCAATGGGTAAGCATACCACGCCGGAAATGGTAGAGGAAGCCCTGTCTACCGGGAAGTATGATCTGGTCACCATCACCCATAACGAAACCTCCACAGGGATCATGAATCCCGTTGAGGAAATATCCCGGGTGGTTAAACAGTATCCCGATGTGGTTTTCGCCTTGGATACCGTAAGCTCCTTAGGAGGCGTGAAGATTCCCTTTGATGAGTGGGGGGTTGACATCGGCATTACCTCTACCCAAAAATGCTTGGGATTACCGCCGGGAATGGCCATTGCCTCCTTTTCTCAAAAAGCCATGGAACGATCCAAGGAAGTGGAAAACCGGGGTTACTATTTGGATCTGTTAAATCTATACAATGCCATACAAAAGAAGGATTACCAGTACCCCTCCACCCCGTCGATTTCCCATATGTATGCCCTCGATTATCAATTGGATAA